>CAYPUO010000056.1:0-9596 GCA_964413775.1 uncultured archaeon | reverse complement strand
CAGGGGACCAATTGCGGCAAATACACCTGATAGGGGAACAAAGCCGCCGCCGCCAATATAGGGGAAGATAGGCACCAGCGACAACGCTCCCGTAATTGCAGCATAAACTGCAATAAACGCGATGCTTGCGCCACCATACCCCATGGGGGTTCTCTCTCTTACGCGTTCTTCACTCATTTTTTTTTCCTCCTTGCAAGCAAACTACTTACAAGTAGATAATTCTAAGGGACAACGACTATTTATCGCTTAGCAAATGATAGAAAATCCACTAGGCATTATTATGTGATATGAGCTCTGTGTGTTTTCGTTGTATGTTTATCCAAGCACAATCTTATTGAGTCCGCATGATGATTCTGTCGAGAGTTCGATGATGCTGTCTGATTTAGCGCTGGGAATACTTGTCGGTCTTCTCAGTTCAGCTCTGTTTGCATTTCAGAATGTGCTCATCCGAGGGCAACGGAAGGAAGTAGGTGCGCTCATCGCGGACTCTATCAAGATGTGGGTTTCCGTGCCGCTTATGCTTGCGCTAGTTGTCATCCCTTGGAGAATGCATGTGTTCTTTCTGCCTGCTTCAGTCCTCTTGCCGCTCGCCATTTCTGTTCTGATGGGAGGTGCCTTTGGTGATGCAGTGTATCTGTCAAGCCAAGAGAGAATCGGGGTTTCGCGTGCATTTCCTATTTCGAATACCTATCCAATAGTCACGTATTTGCTCGCCGTCTTCATTTTGAATGAGGTGGTTTCACTTAGTACCACCGCTGGAATTCTAATTGCAGTGGCTGGCGTCATGCTTGTTTCCAGAGAACTTACGGTAGACCTGGAGAGCGCTGAGCGGAAAGCGTATGATTGGAAAGGATTGGCGTTGGCCATTCTATCTTCAGCCATGTATGCACTGGCAACAGTCTTCATGCAGATTGGCGTAACAGGTGTCGATCCGATTGATGCGAACCTCTTTAGAATGTGCATAGGCTCACTTGCCATGATGCCAATCTTCTCATATTCCGTCAAGAGTAATACTCGACCTCTGTCGAAGAGAGCTCTTCGCATCATTGCCGTTGCGGGATTCTTTGGAATGGGACTTGCCTCTTTGCTATATGTGGCTTCAATAAAACTTGTCGGAGCGACCGTGGGTGCAGTGATTGGTTCCACCGCACCGTTGTTTGCACTTCCCGTTTCTATAGGCTATCTAAAGGAGCGAGTTACTTGGAAAGGAATTCTGGGTACAATTGCCACCATTGTAGGAATCTGGTTTGTTGTTGTGGGTCTGTGACATGCATGTATTCTTGCCTTGGTTCGACATCAAGAATAAGCAGAACATTCACAACTTCGACAAGGACTGATGCGGCTATCCCGCCCCTTCATTATTCTCTTCATTAGCTCTCTTCTAGGAGCCGCAATGGTTGTCTGCTCTTTTTTGCTAAAATAGCGATTCAGCCTCTGAGTGTGTCGTAAGAAAGCAACCGAGTGTTGGTTGTTCGAACGTGCTGCCACTTTGTAAAGAGTGTGCTTAACATTTCAGCCAAGACGAGGCTGGTTTGCTTCAAATTGGAAGATACATTCCTAACGCGTGTTTATACTGGATTAGCACCAAGAATGTCTTGTACAATTCTCCACTGTAGCCTGGGGAAATGTACAGGAGTGAATCAAGAGATGAAGAAGAAGACGGCTCGCTTGGTTGGAGTTGGTCTAGTCCTCTGTGTATTTGCTTGCGGGATTTCGTTTGGTATTCTAGCTAGCATGAACGGCTTCTTCGGTTTGTTCGGTGACATGGGCTCGAGTGCAAATCCAGATCCAAATGTTGTTCCCCACAGAATCGATAAGCCGGAAGTCTACGCAAATCCTGATGTTCTAGAATTCAGGACAAATCTGCCAGCGGTCTTTGCAGACCCCTATATCCTCGGTTATAGGATTATCACCACGGACTAGTTGTAACGCAGCGAGCGGGCAGCCCAGCGCCATTGGAGTACGATGGCGCTGGACATTTCTATTCATCCACTGAAAACTGTGTAAGTTTGATACTGAGGTACACGCGATGGATTGGTTAGATAAAAGAATCATCACGCGACTAATGGGTAATTGTCGTGAGTCGTATAGGAATATTGCACGTACATATAGTGTGAGTTGCCCTACCATTATTGCTCGTACGGATCGTCTTCGACAATATGGTGTGATTCAAAGATTTTCGGCTGAGCTCTCCCACAAAATGCTTGGTGTCGAATGGCTATTGGCCGACATACAGACATCAGATGAGGTAGGAAAGACAGAACTCCTACAGCAGTTTGAGGCAAATGAGTGTGTTGGAGAAGTCCTGATGCTTGAAGGAGGGCGCTGTTTGGTCCTTGCGGAGCTCCACGCAAGTGAGAAGCAGCAGTTCCTGCACTGCATCAAGAGTTTCGATGCTATCGAGCGTATCGAGGTTTCTCACATCCAGCCATTTGATAACGGCATCATCGAAGGCAGCTGCAGGTACTCATCAACGGGCAAGAAGACAATGTTTGATCAGAACCAGCTTAACATACTGCAATGTCTGGTGCATAATGGTCGAATGCCTATCAGGGAGATTTCATCCAGGACTGGGCAGGGGCCCCGTCAGGTTCGTGATGTAATCAGGAAGTTCCAAGCATGTGACGGTGTTCACCTAACAATTAAACTGAACCTGACCTCAACTGGTAGGATAAATTTCCTCCTTCGATATGAACTGAATGAACACGGAATTGGTCCGTCAGATGCGAGTAGCTTCATGACAGATATTTACCCGGAGGAACACTGGTTCAGTTTCTACAATTCAAGCAAAGATGAGATGATCCACTATATGACTGTGAGAATGTCTTCGTGATGTTCAAACTGTGGTTCAAGAAATCAACAACCTGCCATATTCTGAGAATGTGGCTGCTCATGTTATATTCAGTGCAATGAAGTCCGAAGGTCGTACAAGTTCGTTCCTGATGAAGAATAGAGGTGACTCTCTTGTCAAATTCAAGAACGACCTTTCTCTTTTGGCATCATGAGGGTCAACATTTCCAGACCATAACTAAATGGATAACGACTAGATTCTTACAGAAGATTGTCTACCTTTTACAGCTAATACGATTCCATGACTGCCTGCGGGAGGTGAGAGGATCTCTGCAGATGTAGCCTGCAGTGAGTTCACTTCTGTAGATGTTCCTTGAGGATAGAGGGGTCTAAGATACAAAAGCCAGGTCAGGTCAATCGAATATCTTTCTTGGAATATTAGCTCTCTCTATTGCATTCGGTTTGCTAGTTCCTTCATTTAGCAATATTGACATAACGGTTACAGATGAGGATTGCATCACAAGCGTATGGCATCGATGATGCTCAACTCGTGAAGGGCATTAGACGCCAATGGGATCGCCTAGGTCTTCCAGAATCCTCTAAGCCTTTGATGACCTAGGCGGACGTCAGAAGCATGCCATTCTCTTGAGGCTTTTCAATGTGATAGATTAACATCGTTTCGACGTTATGCAGGTAGGGTATCTGTTTCATTCTACGTAACAGGTTCTCAAGCTTAGCTAGATTGTAGCATGTCATGTAGTTCACCAACACTGGTCTGCTCGTCAGCATAAATGTCATCCAGTACTCCAACGGAAACTCTTCTTCAAGCATGGTCACTACTTCCTCTGACGATGATAGCGTTTCGTCAAATGACATCCGAAGGATGAAACTGATGCAGTTTCTCGAGCAAGGGTTCAGACTGATAGTGAAATGGACGCCACCCCCGTCCTTGAGCTCCCTTAGAATTCGTCTGAGCCGCTTGGGCTTGAAACCTGTCTTTTCAGCTAATTCCTGAATTGGCATTCTCGCATTGCCAGTAAGGTACTTCAAGGTCTCTAGCTGTTCAGGGGAGAACTCAACCTTCCTTCCCCTTGAATTGTATTTGCATCTGTGTGATAATTGTGAGGTAGGTACCTGCTGAGTGCATTCTATCTCAAGAGTTTCAACGCTCTGCAGACTACGAAGATACTTGACATACTCGTACGTCCCCTCCGGATGCGAAACCTCTGCAAAGATGAGATATCTGTTTGAGCCAACCGCAAATGTTTCCTTGGTAGCATGATGACTACTAATGTCCGCAATCAGACCCGCCCTATCCTCAGTCATATCTGTAGTGATCTCAGCGATTACCCAGTTCACACCTAGGGTCTCTTGTGAAAGCTCGACCGTGAAGCCCTTGACTATTCCTGCTTCTATGAGTAGATCAACTCTCCGCTTTACTGTTGGACATGTTACTCCAAACTCCCCTGCCAATTGTCGATATGACAACCTGCAATTGCAAAGGAGTTTCAGAAGCAGTTGTTTGTCCAGTCGGTCCATCTATTCGCGCCTCACCCAAATAATCGGTGTAATAATATTACCTCTGACATCTTATATATTTATTGATTAGATATGGGTAATACAATACATTTAATAGTATCAAGAATTACACATTAATCGATGCTGATATGTCTGACAAGAAAGGAAAGCCGCAGAGTAGCGTCACACAGACAAGTATCAAGGAGCGTATTCTCGGCGAACTCTATTCAGAAGAATTCGAACTCAAGAAGCGTGAAGTGCATGTAATGACACGCCTGAGCTCAGACATCGTGGAGATCTTGGATGCTCTTGTCGAACTTGAAGTCTTCAAGAGCAGGTCTGAAGCTGTTTCTGCCTATGTTGAGAAGGGCATCGCAGCGCAAATGGATCTGTACGAAGACGTGCGGGAGCTGGGTCGGAAAATCTCAGAGATGCGCGAAACTGCAAAAAGGATGGCTGTGGAGGCATTCTCTGACAAGAAATGAGTGATTGACCTCAGGTCTGGTCCATTCTGCTTCGCTCTCCAGAGCGAATACTCGATACGATAGGTTCTACATGAGCGTATCACTGCTGAGTTTCATTATCCTTACTAATAAAAAAGAAATGGGACCGGTGTTACCAGAACGGGTGAGGAGATGTGAAGATGTCGGATGAGGGTCATCCGTGTAACACCAAGCCTCTACGTATGGATTACACTTTTTCAAGTATAAACTAGCGTTACAATACTGCTTTACAAAATGGCCTGGCTACAGGACTTGCAGAAGAATAATGGTCAATTTGGATTAACCCCAAAGGGGAGGATACCCTCACATGGCTTTTGGTGTATCCTCAAAGACGAAACATCCAATGAGCGCGTTTTGCGGCTAGGAGCCGGTCTCAGCAGGATTGAATGTATGCGAGCTGAAGTAGTCCAAGTTGATAATGGTTATTCCTAGGTCCTCTATCTGGGCATCGTAGATCGTAGTAAAGGTGTGTTTCTCTTCTTCCTCATAGTGTATCGGGATGAAGTATGACGGATTGATGATTCGTAATGCGTCGACAACCTCTAATCTGTACATTGTCTGACACCCAGGCCCAAGAGGCAGGAGCGCCACGTCAATCTTATCTGCTATCTGTTCATATTCGTCGATGCACTTGGAGTCCCCTGCATGAAATATCGTGAACCCGTCGATATCAATAATATAGCTTGTCCAATTAGCCTCGGCCGGATGACTCGCTGGAATTTCTCCTAGAGGAAATGTGTACATGTAGAATGCAGTGATGGTGATGTCACCCACCTTAACAATGTCGCCGGGATTCACACCGGTGCCATTATAGCTGCTGATTTGCGCCGTCATGTTTTTTGGAAACACGAATATGGTATCACTTGTCCTTATTTCTGAAATTGAAACCGGGTCATAGTGGTCAGAGTGTGGGTGCGTGATGAGGATTGCATCAGCAGGATATTCACTGTAGTTGCTGGGGAGAAGGTACGGATCAATATAGATTCGAACGCCATCTGCCTCAATCATGACTCCTGCATTATTGAGGAGAGTGAGCTTTACTGAGTTCGCGGACGAGAAGTTCAGGAAGACTAACACAGCTCCAGAAGCTGATACTCCCAGAATCAATAGCAGTACGATACCGGCTTTCAAACCCTTTGAAAGTGTCATGCTATGTTCTAGTCATGACTATAATATAAGCAACCTTTTCGGCGCAGCGGGATGGAATTTGTTGGCCTGGGATTCCGCCGAATCATGGATTGCTTGGAATAATGAACACGTGTCCCAGTAGATCTCCTCTGAACATATTTGCTGTGATTCTTGAGTGGAACATTGCTCTGTCGGCGAGCCTCTCCTCGTCAAAGGTCTTAAACTCCGTTGAGCCAATAGCCTGTAGATTTCCCATTCCATTACTGCCATAGAATGAGCGGATGATCGCAGCGCGTGGAGGGATGGTTATCGGCCTAATCCGAACGATAAGCGTCTGACCCGCCTGGAACTGAGCATCCTCGATACTCAGTATTGGTACAGACCTAGTCTGGGTCCAATCCAGCGACATGACTGATTCCTCGACTCCGTCGACTGCAGTTCGGATGTGTCCAAGACCCATGGACGAAAGACTCTGATCGCAGCAGATGACATAGATCTTGTCTAGGTCTGTATCATCGATAACTAGTGATTCTCTGTTCTCCATAAATGAGTTCGCCAAGTGGTCTCATCTCCCTTTCGATGTGAAATGAGCTTATGTTCGAATAGCAACAATTTGTATGTGAATAAGCTCGAAAATAGTATGTATACTTTCACTTTTTAGCTTTTTCAAACATACAGATTTGACTAGGAGTGGAAGAAAATCATTCTACATGCGGTAGATTGCATCTGGATTTCACGAATCCTGAAGACACGACCAATTGAATTATCAGATTGGCATGCTCTTCCTGACTCTGTCAATCAGCGACTCATACATGCCATGTCCGCAAACTTCCTCGACTGATTCTCTCATGTTGTCCAGGAGTGATGCTTCATCTTTCTCAGAGAGGAGGTCTGACAGCCACAGGTATGAGCTGCCTACTACGATGATGCTTGGATGCCATGTCATGATTTGATCAAGTGGTAGATGCTTCTTTATCTCATTGAGCATGGCAATAATCAGTGAACAGGAGATAGGACCACGATTCTCTCTCAGCGGGGTCCAGCTATTCATGGTTTCGACCATGATAGAGTCAAACTCAGAGAACTCAGACAGGTTCCAGGTCGGTGAGGCTCGAATCTTCAGAAGGTATTCGCTGTCCTTGAAGGACAGAAATCCCACTATTAGACAGTCAAGGATTTGCCTTGCTTCCATCTGCAGGCCACTGGACGGCTCAGTGACTAACACAAAGCTGTAGTCGATATCTGTGCCCGTAGGATTCTTGAGCGAGACTGTTCTAAACGTGTATATCTCGTCTGACATTCTTACGGACTTGATCTTCTTGTTTCCTGACGAAGTCATACCTTTGGCAAAGATCTGGAGAGTCGTTAGGAATCCAGAGAGAAGAAGCTGGTAGTCACGCGAGCCTTTCTCTGGGATGTATATGTATACTGGTGTCCCGTCTGCCCGAGCTACCATTAGCCCCTTAATCATCACGTAGACCTCTGACTCAGACAACAGCAGTTGAGGGGGACTCATTCAAACACATTTTAAGCAACGAATCCGGTGGGATTCCCCTTTTTCCTCAAGAGATTATGAGAAAGCTGCATTCGGAACAATATAAGTCAATTTCATATGGGGGATGTCCAATGGCGATGCGCTGACCATCTCTTCTACCTCACCAGACGTGGTGGTTTATCACAATGTCTGCTCATCAAGCATTTGAGACATCATTTATCTTCATGTTTGGAACAACAAATGGCTGGTTTTCGAGCGGTACTGGTGTGGACTGTTGATCGTGCGCTACGATAGTAGGGCGAGCGATAGTGAACCCAATTGAAGGATTGAACACAACTAGATAGGGGACTGTCGTCAATGTCACAAGAGACGGATACAGAGAGCAATGCGCCGCATTCAAGGACCACTATTGCAGTTGCACTAGCATGGAGCGCGACGATAGTAGCCAGCTCAATGGCAGTCATCATCTGGCGTGAGTTGTTCACTGCAGAGCCAGTTTGGTGGCCATGGATTCACGCTGCTATTCTGGTCATAATACTGGGACTCTCTGTCGCTTACAAGCCGACTCGTTATATGTGGAGATATTATTCAGTTCTGGTGATTATATTCTTCTTTGGTTTTGGAGGTGGCTGGGACTTTGGTCTGGTCCCATTGATCCGCTCAAGCGCGGAATGGACGAGCTGGATAGCAGCACTACCTATCCCCTTTGATTCACTTGCTATGCACACGTTGCGCCTTACACCCGCCTTTGCAGTCCTCATCTTTCTTCTGGTGACAGGACGAAGGCCCAAGCACTTCTATCTCATCAAAGGACAGATTGATGCTGATGCTGAGCCCTCTCGCCTGCTAGGGATGAAAGCTCCAGAACCATGGACCAAGCTGACCCGACCATTCATTATTATCTTCGTGGTGGTCACCATTACCATCTTGGTATTAGGAAACCAGCCAACTGTTGAGCAGATTGTGGATGGGCTTCCATTGCTCCCGGCCGCCCTGCTGATTGCTACCATGAATGCCTTCAATGAGGAGTTCACACTACGTGCTGCTCCTCTAAGCGAGCTAGAGCCTGGTATTGCAAAGCTTCAGGGACTGCTGATAACATCATTCTATTTCGGGCTCGGCCACTTCTATGGTATCCCGAGTGGTATCTTTGGCGTGGCGCTTGCTGCGTTCTTGGGATACTTCTTGGGCAAGAGTATGTTAGAAACCAAAGGCTTCTTCTGGGCGTAGTTGATTCACTTCCTGCCGGATGTCTTCATCTTCTATTTCTTGATTGTACTTCCAGTCTGATAGCCTGACTCTATGAAATCACTCGTAAATCTCATTCTTCTTCATTCGACTACTGTTCGGAAACGTCGGGACGTTCTACTCCCTCTTCCACCTTTTCGAGAGAAGGTCGCTTAAGCAATGTGTACACAGCTACGCACAGCGATGCCATGAGAATCCCAAACAGGATGAACGGTGTCCAAAACGGTTGATATGGCGTGATTAGGACCAAGCTCAAAAGCGAAATAATAAAGACGGCATAGATAGCAATTATTAGCGCAGATAGCGCTTCGAAATAGTGCTGCCTGTGTTCTCCCCAATGCTGAAAGAACAGAGAGTCTACATCATTCTCGTCCATGGTACCCTCATATTGAGTAAGAAACGCCCAGCCTTATTCTCTTTTTCATCAAGAGGCAATCCAAATCATAAACACTCCAAGATTTCCTTTTGGAGTAGCAATGCTTGTCTGACTCCATGGAGCCATAAACTTTTCATTGTCGATAGTATCCTGATGAATACTGTGAAGGTATAATGTCGGGCTATAGTATCTCCGAGTACAATGACACAGCTGAAGTGTACCGAAAACTGGATCACCTCATGCAGTTGCCCATACACGGCATTAAGCGTGAGGCGATGGAGCAATATCTGCAGTACTTTGAGAAGAGGTGTTCGAAGTCGAAGGAAATCATTGCTGAAGCTAAGGAATACATTCCGGGCGGTGTCCAGCATAACCTCGCATTCAACCATCCATTTCCAATTGTTATCAACAAGGCTGATGGCGCGTATCTGTGGGATGTCGATGGCAACCGGTACATAGACTTCCTGCAGGCGGGCGGGCCTATCATGCTTGGAAACAACTATGCGCCGATAAGAGAGAAGATGATTGAACTCATCAC
>CAYPUO010000055.1:0-9671 GCA_964413775.1 uncultured archaeon | reverse complement strand
CCATGAAGCGCTCATCATAGGAAACAGTGGGGTCTTCAGAGAACATCCTTGAACAAGTGTCTTCGACAAGTGTTGCTGTTCGCTTCCTGATATCATGAAACTCCTCCTTGATTGAATATCCGCCGGTCCCTTTAGACAAGAAGGCTGTAATCATGTTCCTGTCTTCTGAGGCCTTATCCAGCTCCTTCTCAAGTCTGGAAACAAGAGCGTCATTCTTGAGGGCTAATCTCTGCTGCAGTTTTGACAGGGTCAAGGTAAAGTCCTCCGTCTGGAGCATCTCCACCAGCGCTCTCTGGAGGAGGTACTCGCCTCTAGGAGCAGGGACTCCTGCAGACAGATTGCCAAAGAGCCTACGCGCATAGACCCACTCTGTCGGTGAATAAGGTGTCCCATTGACATCAGCACCTATCAGACCGCACTCCTTTGTCAGACGGATCCTAGCAGGGGATGTTTCCGCATATGACGAAGCTACTTCAGCTGAACATATGCGGTCCATGAGTAGGATGTCCACTGGACTTGGTTTGTTGGTGAGTATGTAGGCAAGATAGAACTCTGACAGAGTCATCAGGTATTCAGCAAAGGAGGAATTGTCGATAATCCAAGAGTCATCAAAGGTGATTGTTGGATCAGTCTTTCCTGTTTCATCTCGCATTAGCAGGGATTGATCAACTAGCGGGACTTCATTGACATAGATTGGAAGGACACTGGACACGTCCAACCCGCACTCAAGGTATTTCTCGTCATACTTCACCGTGACTGCATCGGCGTCATCAATGGCTATCTGCCCGCAAGCTGAGTATGCGCCTGCAAAGAAGACAATTAAATCATAAATTGGTTGTTTGTGGAGTGTGCCGTCTATACCGGCAAATCTCAGCGTATGCTTGCCGAAAAACGAATCAACGAGGCTAAAATCGACCACATCTACTTGATAGATATGGATGAGCTTATGCAGAAATGACTCGTAGGCTCCCTTAAGCACATCAAACTTGCTTCGATACGTTGATACCTGTTTCTGAGCGCCGCTTCGTAACAAATCACCAGTTTCTCGTAGTCTGCGACTAATACGAGAGCCACCTGAGTTCATTACAGGTCCTCCGCCACTTCACCCTGAAATCGCATATGACAAGATATGAGCATTTCTGGTTTGCATGAGAAGAATCGAAGGTGTTCATATCTAGTTGGTATATCTTCAGGTTTTTCAGGTTTCATATAGTTCAAAGTCATCCTGCTGAATGAAAGCAATTCCATTTAGCAATCACCTGCTTCTCTGAGTTCTCCTGACAATCTGATGGGACAGTATTCTCTTAAATTGTCGATAAGTTTGCCGAAATATCGAAAGCCAATCCATAGATATAAAACCTGAACTTCGTAACTCATGGTAGGTGGGAGATCTTGACGACTAGCAATGACTGGTCAATCATTTCAAATGTGTTTGCCGGTGGCATAGCTTTCGGGGAAGTAGCGCAGGAACTCAACGCTTTTCGACTTGAAGGTCTTGGATCAGGAGCTGGCAAATACAGGGTTGTTGGGAACGTAACAAGGAAATTGGAATGGGACAATAAATCACCCTTTGCATATTACACTGCAGGAGATAAGAGATTCGCAGTTGGTTTCCTGAGTCGTGGTCCTAGAGAGGAAGAGGTGCATGTAGGTTCTGCAAAAGCTGTCTACGATGGAACTCTTGATCTCACCCATGGATTATCTGGTTATAGGGCATTGACAGAACTACTAAATAAGACAAAAATTGCCAGTACAAAAAGCATTCTTTGGAAAGGAGGAATCCATACATTCTTCCCGATAAGAGGTATCGATCTTACAGACGAGTACGGCGAACCACTGTTGCTGTTCAGAGGGCCGAGCTACAGATACAACGTATTGAATGACGAACGGATTGTGCTCTCACTTGATGTAGCAACAAGGTATGTTGACTCACGGCCATATCTTGAGCATATCAAGTCTGCGGGACTGGAACCGCTCAAGAGGGAAATCGAGAAGACAAAAAGGGAGATGAAGCAGCTAGGTAAGAAGTCTGCCGGGGTTCATTTCTTCTATAGCCTAACTCCAATGGATATTGGTATAGATAATATAGATACCAGACCCATTCGAGAGATTACTGTCGATGGAAAGCAATCTGTTGCTGAGTTCTTGACCGCCAAGTATGGTGGTCAGAAACCAAGAGATTGGTTGGATTTAGGACAGCCAGGGCTACGACAAGGGGAGTTCTCCTACGCTCCGCAGTTCCTTTACAAGAATGTGCGCTTTCAAGATGTCCCTCCAAAGATATCTGCACAGCACACTTTCTACACGGATGACGCTGCTCCGAAGGACCGTGACCCAGAACATACTGCACGAACTCGTTGGGAAAAAACAATGGACCTGTTTGACGACTATAGGTTTTCGACTCTAGTGCTCGGTCCGCACAAGATTGAATTCGCATCTTCTTTGGAGTTTCCTTCATCTAATTGCATCAAACTACCACGGCTCATCGCGGCCAGTCAGAAACCTGTTCTTCCTTCAGAGATAAGGGCTGAAATAAGGAAGGGACTATATCAGGTATCACCAGTCAAGAAGGTCTTTCTCTATTCCTCCGCCGCCAGGAACTTGACACTACCTTTCTATAATTCCATGGTTAGATACGCACTGAAGAATTTCAGTTTCAAGCTGCCAGCGAAGCCAACTCTTTTGGAACCAAATCCCAGAGATATGGAAAAGCAACTACAGGCGTCGCTTTCGCTAGGTTCCGAAAATGCAATCGTGGTAGCTATTATCGGTTCTCATGGCACGGACATCCATGACGAGATTACCAATATCTGTGGTCGCCTTGGTGTGCCCTCAAAGTGCATAGCAGAGTCGACAGTAGAAATGGTTGTCAATCGTAAGAAGTCATTTCCACTGGCAGGCTATGTTTCATCTCTGCTGACACGAGCAAAGTGCATTCCATGGGTTCTTGCCACTCAGCTCTCGTATGACTGCTATATCGCAACTGATGTTGGACGAGCAAAATCCGAGAACTGGGTCATGATGATTGTATATGACAAGAGTGGTAGATATAGAATAGGCCAGACCGAACTAACTGTTGGCGAGAGTGTTGATAGGGATAGTCTCGTCAAGTGTATCAATGAAGCTCAGGCTCTTGTCCCGAGTGCTAAATCTCTTCTCTATCTACGGGATGGCAGTGTCTATGACAAAGAGAGGAATGATTTCGAGTCGGTGGTGAAGGAATCAGGTCTACAAGATTCAGCTATTCTTGCAATTAGGGAAATCACTCCTTTCAGGGTCTATCGCGGCAGCCTTTCAGATATCTGGAGACCCCACTCAGGAGACTACTATGTCCTTGACGAGTCGAACACGGTCCTATGTGCAGCTGGTGCAGACGAATATCAACACGGTACTCCTAGTCCAATCACGATAGATTTCATTTCTGTGGCTGGTTCAATTGATAGGTTCAAGGCAATCGAGGATGTATTCAAGCTGTCATATCTCAACTGGGCATCTCCCGGCAAGAGCTACTCTACACCGGCACCTCTTAGAATGGCCCATCGAATAGCAAGGGAATTGAGTCTAGGTATTGAACGTAAGACTGTTCCTTTCTAGCATCTTTTGGATTGCCAAGTTAATCCTGTTAAACCGACTTTCATATGTATTCACATCGGACTGATTCAACAAAGTCCACCCGATGTGGAACATCTCCTGCAGATTTGCAGGAGGTCTCTTGATGAAATCATCAATAGTCGTGATCTCTGCTTCAGGACTAGGAGTTGAAGTCTTCAAAGGAAGATGAAACGCAAACTCCTCTATTGGGACGATTGCTGAAACAATCTCTTCCTCATCCCAATCAACGCATCCTAATTCGCGAATCATGGGCTCTATCTCATGAAGTTCTTCTCCATATCCTCGTTTCCTTAGAATCCGGACCATCACTTCAAGTCGAAAGGAATTTTCTGGATAATCAGGGCTATTTCCTCTTCGAAAACCTGTCCACAAGCGGTTTATGAATGAATAAACATACGATGGCCCCATTACCGAAGTTGCTATGGCATCGCAGAGAGATTCCTCGATACGGCTCTCTTGGTCCTCAAAGTCAAGAGTTGTCGTAGTCTGCGAACTTATACTCACAACCGAATCTTGAGAACTAAGCCAGCAATGGGCAAGCTCGTGAATTGCCAACGGCCAGAATACCGGGGCATCCAGTTCATCGACTAGAATGAGAAAATAGTTATACCGTGAAATAGTGTTGATTTTCTGATCAAGAATGAACCTTCCCGTCGCTCCATACTCACCATAGAAAGATCCAACGACCGGCTCATTAATCGAAAAAAGCTGCTGCCCGTTTTCGAGAAAGTGCTGAAGTGCATTCCAGCGATTTAATGGGTGATCGTGGATTACTTGTTTGAATAGTCCGTGCTGAAGTAACAACCAATAAAGAGACAGGTCAGACAGCCGGGCATTGCTCATCGCCTCGTCATCATCACTTGTTCTCTCAGCTCTATTAATGAATTCTGAAACAGTTTCAACCATTTCGAGTGCAAAGTTCTTGAAGAGAGAGAAAGGAAACCCTCTCTGGAGGTGACCAAGATATTGCGAAAACTCCTCCAACTTGAACCGTGTAATCAGCACAAGTTTTTCAGCTAGCGTAGGATGAGTGATCTCGTATCCACTCTCCTTGAGGCCACTTGCATTGCGTTCCTTGCTATAGAACGGATGATTTCCAGACATTCATCTTGGTATTCATGTGTCTTGATTCTTTCCATGCATTTCTCAAGTACAGATACAAACTCTGTTGGAGTCAAAGACATATCAGTGTATACAGCTTCTGCAGTTGATTTGAAGAACGACTCAATTCTGATATTGGAGTCAATGAAACTTCTGGCGCCCAAGATAAGCTTGTCAAGAACATGGAGCATGCGGTCATTGACTTCCGATGAGGGTACTCTTTCTCTCTGAAGGGTGTCTAAAAAATCCGAGATTGTGCCAACAACACTCATACCTCTCATGGCGTTCTTCGATAACATCCAAATACTGGCCATACGTTGTGTCCCTCTACATTAACATACTAATAGCCCTAATTAGCTCATTGAAAGCACTGAGCAAAAGCATTTTAGTCTTTTCGCGGGTGATGATACGTGAGGCGCCTTCGGGCTATTTCTAGATTCTGTGCTCTCATCCGACTCGGAATTCCTAGGATGTGCTAAATAGAACAGAGATAATCCACATCCATTTCCGGCCCCGCTTATCGATTTCTGTTCACAGCACTTACATTCCACTTTTCTTGGCTTGGATCTGAGCCATAACTCCTACTCACATTTGCCACATATGGCTGAATCGAGGTTCTAGTTACCAAAGTATCGAATAAACGGATGATTTCGAATAATATCTGCGAAAGTCTTGTCTGGACTATTCGGCAAGGAATCGTTCAAGTGGTAAGATTCAAAGAGGCAGTTGTTTATATCCTCCTCTAACTGTAGAATCTGATGCCTTAGCTCAATCATCGCCTTTTTGGTTGCAGTAAATTCCAGAGCAATTTCATGTAACGCTTCCACTCCGACTTTCTTGTTCCCACTGAGTATGACATCTCTCAAGTTGGTTTCTGGCTCATCTACTAGGTTTTGCATTGAAAATGATGGTGGTAGTTCCAGTTCTTTTCCATGTATCCAACTATCGAAGGCACTCGCTCTTGTTTGATATTCTGAATAGGCGTTGATCAACTCCTCAGAGCATCTAATCAAGTCTTCATGCTGTAATGAATCTAGAGCAATCGGTAAATTCTCCAGATACATCTTACTATAGGAAAAGAAACCATGCTGAAATTTCGAGCTGTGTAGTTTGATCCAAAAATCAGATATCATACTATTAAGAATTGCCAACAACTCAAGATAGTCCTCTCTTGATGGTCCAGCTTGTCCCTTGGGTTTTATAACCACTCCGTAACCACCAGAACCTCCTCCACTGCCTGGAAAATACATGTTTCCGGCATCATCAAAGATGAAGTTGCATCTTGATGATAATACTTGACAGATTATCTTCTGTTGTCTGAATTTGACCAGGTTCTTGTCATATACGTATTTGAACCATTGATTATCTGGTAGATTCTCAGCTCCATATCGGCGTTCCAACCGCTTCTTGCATTGCAAGAAGTAACTGTAGGCACGCGGGAGTTGTTCCAGCTCGGCTTCATTATATGGAAATGCATGAATCCCGTCTTTGTTCTCAATAAGCCTATAAGGAAAAAGCAGGCGCCTGCTCGGGTTAGGTGTTTCATATCGATGAATATCTTGACCCATTAGAACTGGAACCAGCAAATCAGACTCAAGCATCAGTTCTGCTGACTCGGCATCTATCGTTTTTGATATGTAGCTAGAAACTACTAATGTTCCTTTTGATGTATCGGAAAGATGATTAAGAATGTAGACCTCGTCCGCACTTGTCTGCAAGCCCACAAATAAATCTGCATAAGCATCACTGCTGAAGCCAAGAGGCACTCCATATCTCTTCAGCCGATTAAGTACATCTTGTTCATCATCAAATAGAAGTGCCCCCTCTTCGAAACAGTATGTTATTAAATCGCCTCTATTTATCTGAATATCATGAGTATTGGTTCTCCATGCATCTAGCTCGATTACTCTCTGATAGAAAATCCGTTTGGTTTGTCTTTGTTTCTCTGGTGCCGAAATGAACAAGATGCAGGTATATGTTGTGGCATCGTTGAAGACCTGCTCCCAAGTGAAATCAACTATATGCTCTATTGCACCACACTCTACTAGCGCATGTACCATTCTTTGGCTGTAGTCAGTCACAAAGAACTTGTTTGGCATAATGAACCCCAGTGTGCCACTCTCTGATAGTAGATTCCAGCCTCTGTACAGAAAGGGAAGGTAAAGGTCATAGTTTCCCTTTTCTAATATCGTATTGTATTCGTTCTTTAATGCTTCACGGGTGCCCTTTTCCAGATTCTGAAGTTTCACGTATGGAGGATTGCCGATTATCACGTCAAAGGGTTTTCCGCCAAAGGCTTTGCTCCAATCAATCGCATGTAAATCATGCTCGACTGAACTAATGATTGAATTTCCAACAATAATATTCGAATGAAGTGCCGGAAGCTCCCTCTTCTCCAAGCCCAATATTTTCAGAAAAAGAGAAAGGCGTGTGATTAGTACGCTCTCTTCGTTCAAATCTACCCCAAAGACATTCTGCAAAAGCACTTGACGCGTCAAGTCAGATAGCCAACTGGTTAGCTCGACTTGGTTCTCTTCGATATGTATTTTCTTTCGACGCTTTGTTTCCCTTGCGGCAAGCATTGTTTCTTGCCTCGCGGAATTTATCTTCTCGTGATATTCCAAGAGAACGTCAACTGCTTTGTTCAAAAAGGCACCAGAACCACAAGCAAGATCTAGGATTCTTATGTCCTTAACAAGTTTCTCAAGACTGTCGAGACTGCTCCGTTCCATAAACAAATTAAGAACTTCATGAGTGTGGATTATTGGCCGAGTATCAGAAATGCCAATTGACCTCAATAGATAGGAGGCAATTGAGTTTCTGGTTATGTAATCCGTGATGAAGTCCGGAGTATAGTATATGCCGTGTTTTTTTCTTTTCCCAACTGATTTGCTCTGTGTGGGATCAACAATTCTCTCCAAATCAGTAATGGACTGCTCGAACACATTCCCCAACATTTCCACAGAGATATCTTCAGCAAAATCGTAGGATGCAATTCGGATTAGACTTAGCCAGAAAGGATGTATAATCATTCCGTATGAGAGGTATTCCTGAAAGGCATCATACAATTCTGAATTTCCTCCGAAAATAACGGGGATTCTTGCCTGTCTTCCTTTTTTTGTACTCAATTCATCGAGTTCTACCTGACCAGAATATGCAGCTATATCTCCAAGCTCGCTAGCAGGAATCCAGTCTCTTATCTTCAAAGCCTGAAGGGATTCGGCGAACAGCCCTCCATCATATCCGTGAATTCCCCGAATAGGCTCTCCGTTCTTCAGCATAGAAAAGAGGATGTCAAGTTCAGATTTTACCAGACCCTGATGTGACTTTAGGATTCTTTTCTCACTTATTGGCAGTGAAACTGTCTGAGATGTCAAGTCGCTGGGCATCAAGTCAGATCCGGGTTTAGTTTCCGCATAGCAAATGAAGAGCCATCTATTCAGAATCAGCTGCGCCTGATGTACGACAGATTTGAGGTCAATATCCGGATTTTGAAGCCGTATCTCCCAAATCAGTTGAAGGCGACACTCATGGAACAGTCTATAAAACTCAGAGGTCATTTCGTGTTCCTGTTTATACGCTCTCTGACGGAGGGTATCTATCAACCTATGGTCGATTAGTGCCTTCTTATGAAAAATCGCGAAAAGGACTTTGGCTGCGGACCTCCTCACGCAAAAGTGCATCTTTAGGTATTCAAGTTTCTTTGCTTCTGGTTCCAGTGCATTGTATGTGATTGGATTGAACTCCTCATCACTTATTTTATCAACTATTTCTTCAAATGAAGTACTGAAATAAATGTCATCTGGCGTGGAGAACGGGCATAACACAAGCTCATTATAGTCAGTTGCAATACAGTAGGGTGATTGTTGATTTCTAGCGTAGTTTCTGGCCTGGTCAATGGGAGATTCAGCGCGTTTTCTTCCACTTTGAACCTTGAAAAGATCGGTTCCCAAGCCTTTTATTTCAATAACACACCTTGGGTGTGCTTCTTCACCGGCTAATGCGAACTCCACCTTTCTTTTGCTTCCTGTATTTGACTGGATTGTTCTATAGTCATATCCAAAAATCCGCTCTAGTACCAATGATTGAAAACTAGAGTAGCCCTCCAACTCGTTGACTAATGAGGTATCTTTCGTTATTACTTTTGCATACCAAATCAACAAAGCATCTTCATCAATATTGATATCATGAATGAAACTGGTCTTGTTTTTTATTATTTCATACAGAAAACTCATGTTGAATATTGTGCTTTTCATTCCAGTTCATCAGCTAGCCTTTATCTATGGACAATAACCAGTTCGCATAGTACCGAACTCTGCTGTATAGAGAGTGTATCTAAGGCTTTCTACCATCTCTTCGTTCTTCTCCTCCTAATGAAAGAAACTATGCTGTTTTATAGTTAGAGTGACACACCTTGAACACGAAAAACTCGGGCTCTTTGTCCACCTGCTCCAAAAACGAGATTGAACCTTGGCGTTTTACAAGGGAACACTTAAGTCATCTGTGAAGTAACAGAGCACAGAGAAGCAAAATACTGAAAAACGCTGAAAGCGCCACTGAAATGATCTTTATGCCTGAATCCTATGCATATATTATACCGATGCCAAAGAAAGTCGCAGTGCGTACTATACAAGAGCGAAAATCCAATGTTGTCAAGTATTTTCCTCGTGAGCGGTCTATTACACGGTTTAGATCAGGTATGAAGATTGTATTCTATGTAGCACGAAGCAATCACGAAATGATAGGTGAAGCAACCGTCGAGAACGCGAGATTAGTCCGCTCAGATCAAATACTAGATAACTATGGCACTTCTCTAGGGCTATCCAAGGACGAGCTACTTGAGTACATCAATAGGTTTCCTGATCGAATAACAAAGAACGCAATAGTCATCACCATTGGCAAACATGTCGAATACCCGGACCCAGTACAGTGGAAGAAGCGCATGAGTATGGTTGGTT
>CAYPUO010000054.1:0-9674 GCA_964413775.1 uncultured archaeon | reverse complement strand
TCTCTTCATTATTAGCTGTTGTCTTAACGCTGGTGGTTGGGATTTGTTGCTCTTCTGGGTCAAGAACCGATGGAGGTGTGGACATCTATTCCAGAGCAGAGCGACTTGCTTTGACCAAACTATTGGACGATCTGTTCTTGCAGGACACTAGCAAACGCATCTCCCGCACGACAGTTGTAGGACGCATACATGAACTTATCCATGCGAAAAAGATGAAGGCTGAAATGGCTAAGGCTAATGAAGTGATTGACAATCTGATACGTACCGGGCTCTTGGTTGAGAATGCGGATGCGACGATCAGCCTCTCCACGGACTATGATATCTCAAAAGACAAATATATATCGTAGCAAAAGCTCTCTGAAGTCCCTAGTGAGTCGTTGCACATCTCAGCTAACTGCACTAGTGGTTTGCGCTATGATATCTCTCTGAATGAAAAAAGGGAGGCAATACTAGTCGATTCCATCATAGAGAGATATAGAGAATCGAGTACTAGGGCAAATCAGAGATATTATGCTGTTTGGTTCTTGGAGCAAGAACTCATAATTCAATTCCACATATTCCTTCTAGTTGTACGCTAAGGGGATGCTATGATGGCAAAGGAGTCCAGCAGTATCAATATGAACTGCATCAAGTTTGTCAGTGTGATTATACTAACCCTAATCCCTCTCATCTTGATATCCTCCCTACTGAAAGGGATAGTGAATCTTCCATCATACTGGGTGAGCACAAGTTTTCTCCTCAGTGGGCTGGTCCTCTTTGCTGGATGGATATCCCTGATATTCACGAAGAGCGTCAGGGTATGGGCGTATTGCCTTGTAATCCTGACGGTTCTGGTGGTGGGCACGGTTATCAGTTCACTCGTCGTATCAATCTCTGTAGTCCTGGGGCCTGTCGGATATCCTGCTGCAGTTGGCGGCTCTACATGTCTGGTAATAGCGTATCTCTACATGAGACAGAAGCAGAGACAGCTGGGACCGAGCTTGGTGTCCGAGCCTGGCACTGTCACCTCGGCGATAACCACTCTCCAGCCGCGGAGTAAGGTAGGTACTCTGGTTTCAGGGATTGAGGTCACGAGCATTCCGAGTGAATACCTTGAGTGCACTTCGGCTGACACAAAGCCATTTGAAGCCGTGCTCAGGCATGCGCTGATATCAGGTGTCCCCATTGCACTCAGGATTCAGAGGATTGGTCTGGAGAAGAGACTCATCTTCCTTACATGGGGTGCCGACCGGACTCAGGTGGACCAGCAGGCTCGTGTTATGCTAGACAGTCTTCGATCGAACTTGCCGACGTTTCAGTTCTCTTACAAAGAGCATATCGGGTCGGTATCCAGCTCCCACTTTGCTGCAGGCACTGTGACTGGCGTGCCGCTCTCGATATACGGCGAGGCCCAGCAGAAGAGAGGTCTCTCGGCGAGCGCTGAGATCATCAATATGCTGGAAGATGTGGTAATCCAGATATCATTCGAGACGAGGGGCACGAATGCATCTGAAGTCAGGTCTCTCGAGCAGGCCTACAGGCATGCACTCTCAAATTCGGAGACCACAGTGTCCCGCGACCGAAAGAGCCTCTTCTCCGATGACCACACAGAGTCCCAGACCCTTGTGGACATGGATGCACGGCGCAAGGCAGAACGACTCAAGAGGCAGGTCGAGAGGCTCTCGGACAAGTATCTGTGCAAGACGTCTGTCAATGTCATTTCGTGGGGACCCAGTGATGCAGACGCACGCCAAAAGGTCAGCAGGGTCGTTGGGTCCATTGTCAGCTCGTTCAAGCCTGATGATAAGAATGAGGACTTCAAGGCGCATGCAATCAGTAAGAGGAGTGAGATTGACCGAGTCCTCCAAGGCCTCCCCTCGTCCCAGAGTAGCGTCCTCACAATTGATGAGGCGCTCAACTACTTCATGCTCCCTCCTGTCGATGTTGGGATCGAGGTGTCGCGAAGGAGCTCGTTCAGTACTGCGACTCAGGAGCCTCCTGTCCCGGAAAAGAATGCCACACCTCAACCTCTCACTCTCTTTGACATCATGTGGAAGACGGATGTACCTGCAGTAGTCCTTGGGAACCCTCTCTCAAAGAGTGGCAGTCCGCTTGCAGGGTTAATCCTGTGGCTCCTGAAGGAAGACCTGAAGTCCCATCTAGCGATATTTGGGAACACTCAGTCAGGGAAGACCGAAACCGCACAGAGCATCTTTGCTCAGGCATGCAGGTGCGGTATCAGCCCCCTGACAATTGTGCCCGTGAAGTGCCATGAGTGGCGACGCATGAAGGACCTGTTCCCGTCTCTCCGTTACTTTACTGCAGATAAGGCACACGTTGCTCCTCTCAGGTATAATCCCTTGAATGTCCCCGATGGTGTGAGAATCGGGAAGTGGGTCCCAGTAGTGAGAGATATCATGACTGCCTACCTGCCTATTGACAGCATAATGAAGATGCATCTCTCACGGGTCATCCGCACCATGTTCAGGAACTGTGGGTGGTCTGCCAGTGATGACATCCGGGGACGGCCAATCCTGCTGACTGACCTCTATGAGGCTGCTGTGGAGGTCGGAGAAAGCCTCACATACGGCAGCGAGGTGCACCAGAACTTCATTGGCGCAATAGAGAGCAGGATCCGTGCACTGCTTGAAGACCCGCTGATGGTTGAAATCTTCAATACGACTGAGGGCATAACTATCCCAGAGCTGCTGTCGCAGCCGACAATCATCGAGATTGAGGACCTCGGAGACAATGAGAAGCTCCTGTTCACCGGGCTCCTGACCGCAGCCATAGGTGAGTACTACCTGGCACACCCCCAGGAGGAGCTCAAGAACCTCTTGGTCCTTGAGGAGGCACACTTCCTGCTGAAGCAGACCGGCAAGATGGAGAACGAGGGCAGGTCAGCGCAGGACGAGGCAATCGCAGAAATCGTTGAGATGCTCCGCACCTGTGGCGGCACAGGCCTTGGGATTGTTATCATCGATCAGATTCCCTCATCACTGGTTGCCGAGGCTGTGAAGCTGCCTGTCAACATCATATGTCATGCCTTGGGAGCGCGCGCTGACAGAGAACTCGTCGGGAAACACATGCGCTGCTCGGATGCCCAGATTGAGCATATCGGGGGTATGAGGCAGGGTGAGGCAATTGTCTACATACAGCGACTCCGAGAACCGAAGAATATCAAGATGATGCGGCTGGACAAGCTACTTGAGAAGGTGCCAGCGAAGAGGACTTGGATTAATGAGATGATTAGGCAGTCGATGTCAAAGACCTACGAGGAACACCCGCGGTGGCTCAGCTACACTCCAGTGCCTGAGGACATCTTTGATGAGCCCCCAAAACTTCACGAGGCTCCAAGACCAGAGGTGAAGCGTCCGCAGGTCTCTGCTGACTACCTGCATACAGTTGCTGAGAGTGAGCGACTCATCAAGACACTTACAGAGAAGCTGTCGACCTGCAAGAGCCGAGATGTCTATGAGTGGGTTGTGACCTTCCTCGGCAATGTGTTGCGTTCTCCTGCCTCCAAGGAAACTGTACAGGAGTTCCTACTGATCCTCTTGGCAGACTGTGATGACGCAGCAATGCGCTCAGCCCTCCTTGAGCTTGTCAGAATGGCACGGGCGTGATACTGGCCTTGTCCGAGGGAGGCGGCTTTGACGAGCACACGCGCAAGGGGGAGAGGGACGAGCGTCGCGAGCACGATGAGAGCAGAGAGGAAGACGAGGCCGATGAGATCCACAGAAGGATTGAGCGAGCTCTGGACGAGATGGAAGATGAAAGCGAATCTTTGGAGTAGAGAGCTGGCGAAACCTCCGAAGTCCCAGACGATGAGGAGTTGAGGCGTCGGGTAGACGAGGCCATGGATGACCTTGAGGAGGGTCAGGTGGATGCAGAACATGCAGAGGAGGCTCGCGAAGGCAGTGAAAAGGATGCAGTGGATGAGGCTGTGAAGAGGGCAATCGAGGAGATAGAGGAGGAGGAGGCCGTTAACCGCGGAGATGCCGAGGGTCCAGAGCATGAAGACGTGGATGAGACCGAGCCCACGCCCTACGAGGAACTGGAGGAGCGGGTCAAGGAGGTTCTTGAGGACTATGGCCACTCGCAGGAGGAAGTCGATGAACGGTGGGAAGAGACCCGCGAGCAGGACATGGAGGAGAGTCTGAGAGAACAGCAGGAAGGAGGGGTGGAAAAGGACCCCGAGTCCGAAGAGTCCTCTGAGGGCCATGCCGCTGAGGGCGAGCAGTACCATGAAGCCGGCGATGGGACAGTATATGTCACCAAGCAGGGCGAGTCAGAGCAGACCACACACATGTCGTCCGAGACCGAGGCAGAGACCGCAGAAGCTCCAGAGGCCCCTCAGCCGGAGTCTGAGGAGCAGGCCGAGAGCACGATAGATGAGGCGACCTCCTCGAAGGCAGAACAGCCAACGCATCAGGAGGATGTCGAAGCAAATGAGTCCAGTGACGCCACGGTAGAAGCAGCAGAGAGTCCTCCTGCAAGAGCACCTGAAGCTCCTGTATCAGAAGAGCGTGGGGCGCCTGCATCCGAAGTACAGGTCGAAGAGGTATTCCAAGAGGAGTCCGCATCGCAGGTGAACTCCGAGGCCTCTGAGACCGAACCACAAGAAGAGGTAGAAGAAGCAGAGAGCGAGGAGGAGTCTGCTGCTGAACAGGCCGAAGAAGCGACCAGAGAGGAGACCCATGTCGAAGAGGCCAACGATGACGAATCAACGGTTGGAGCGAAGGAAGGCAAGGCAACGGACGAGGCTCATGCCGAAGAGGATGGAGAGGACGAAGCGGTGCAACTGGAAGAAGCTGTCGAGTCACCTGCACCGTCAGACTCCAGAGAGGACGGAGAGGTCCAAGAAGAGGCTGAGGTAGTGCAAGAGCACGAGGAGCAGTGGTGGGGGCATATGGTCCCGGAGGAGGTCTCATTCAGCATGTTCCCCGAGGTACAGGAGGCCAATGGTACGGCTGAGGTCTCTGAGGAGGAGAGGGAGCGAGCAGAGGCATTCCTGAGCGACCTTGAGGAGATGACCGAGGTCGAGATACAGATGGTGGAGGAACTCGACAAGTTCGTCGCCGAGAACCCTGACGTCAAGGAGGACGAGTACTTCGAGGAGGACTACGAACGGGCAGTCCGCTACCTTGAGTTCATGGAGAAGCTCAGGACGACCTACACCGATGAGGAACTGGCCGAGAAGGACCACTATGAGGTTGCGACTGAACTTGGCGTTAAGCCTGCAGAGGTCACTTCTTGGGTCACGAAGAAGCAGCGCCCACAACTCATCCGGAGTGTTGAGAAACGAGTGCAGACTAAGAAGGCAAAGTCCCTACTTGATGGCGTGAAGGAGCGACGACTGAACGAACTGGCTCAGAAGAAACCTGAGGAGTGGTTGAAGGCCGAATACGATTGGTTACTGGAGATGTACCTGAAACTGCAGCGGCACCCCAAGTTTCAGGAGCGGTACCGGCTTCTCCATGTCTGGCTGGATATCATGCAGAAACTGAGGGATGGAGAGGCCTCCGGGAATCCTGATAGGGAGGAACTGAAACGGTGGGCGCATCAGTTAGGGGTTTCGATTGCAACCGTGAAGAGCTGGCTGACGCGGAAGCAAGTCCCCTTCTTGGCACTGCTGCTCCAACGCAGAGTTGAAAGTGCCACAAAGAAGTATGACTGGGATCAGCTAATACAGGACCCAACAGGGTATGTCCGCCGAGGGCAGACCCGTGTACAACGATGCGAACCTGCGAACAAGGCTGATGACATGCAGGTTACGGCATTCTTCCATCAATACAATGATGGTTCTGCCAAGGGTCTTGCACAAGCAATCTCATCTATCATGGATCTGGAGAAAGCTCCTGTGTTGTGCATGGATATCCCATCCGAGTTTGTCCATGCCATCGAAAACAAGCTCAACGACGTGGAAGAAGAAATCAACGTTCTCCTTGGCTACAGCTCGGATGGCATGACTCGTGTTCGACTGGCCTTGCTGAAGGACCGGCTCTATATACGACGGCAGGACACACACCCTTGGCATCTAAGAAATCTGCTAGGTGGCGAGCTCTTTTACTTCAAGGGTGAGCACCGGTTGAGACTACTGGACGAAACCTTCATGCGCCTTGGTATTGTCAGCAGGAAGAAGTTTGCCGTCCTGGTGCGACGATTGACCGACTTTGGTCCGTTGGATGAGATGCCTGCAGGTGGCACAAACAAAGATCTCCAGACAAAAGCAAAGTACCTCCAAGGGGAAACCATCAATCTGATACTTGACGTTCTTGGGATGAGGCTCAAAGATATGGAGGAGATTGTTGAGCAATTGGGACAGAGTATCAGAGGAAGCTGGCAGATACGCAATCCTAAGTTCATGGAAGGTGAGGAGTTTCTAATCTGGGCATCACGCCTCTTCGCCATAATTGTTTCAGATGGCAATATAGACCATTCTTCATTTGGTCTGACATACTGGGAGAAGAATGAGGAAAGGTCAAGGAGAGTTAGGGACCTAATTCGGCTCATTGGAGATGCCTCGTACATCGAGGTCATTGGCGAGAGTGGTGCTCCCGGCTATCAGTACAGCCCTCTCTTGGGAAGGCTTCTTTTCCATCTGGGGATTCCAAAAGGCGATAAGGTGTTGCAGGGAGTCCACTTGCCTGCGTTCATCAAATATGGATCAGATGCCGTCAAGCAGGCTTACCTGCAAGAGCTTGTTCCTGAAGAGGGTTCGATTACATTTACTAGAGAAGGGAACGCTAAGATATCGTGGGGCAGGACTGTGGTTTTGTATGATGTGAATAAGGAGCATCTCTATGGGAGAGTAGAGAGAATAACTCCAGAGCATATTGAGTTTCTGAAGAGAAAGGACGTTTCTTCTTACGAGAAGAGGAGGAAATGCTTCAGGGCGCCAACTGGAACCATACGAAAACTTAGGGATTCTCTAGATTCCGAAACAGCTCGGCTGGCTTCTGAGATCTACAAAATCGTTATGCGTTATCCTCCATCGCTCATGGTAGATGAGCAGGGTCTCTGTACATCGCTGGGAATCACTTCCAGTAGGCATCTCTCGTACATCCGATACTATGAGAGGTCCGGGAGAGTGTCTGCACACTGGGAGGCGACTGTGTCGTCATTGAAGGATGTGGCACGATGGAGCTTGCTGGCTCCTCCAAATGACCTTAAGAAGGCTAGTCGCCTTGCTGATTGGGTCGCTAAGAAACTGGAGAGGGTGCTTGAGGAGCTGGCCAACTTCGAGCCACCCTCGGAAGAAAAGAAGCATACTGGCCTGGCTGGCGGAAAAAAGGATGGCGGCCCCGAGTAGCCCTTCTGGGGCCCCACATCGGATCCATTCTGGGTGAGCCGGAGAAGATTGATTAAATAATCAAATATTCTATTCAATTTTTTCGAAATCATCGCGAGACGCGCCACACATTGGGCACACCCAGTCATCGGGCAAGTCCTCGAACTTGGTGCCAGCGGGGATGTTGCCATCGGGATCGCCAACGTCCTCATCATAGACCCAACCGCAGACAAGACACTCGTATTTAGCCATATGTCTATCTCCAAAACCTGTGCTTACGTTCAAACGGACAGAGCCGTTTCGTTCGCCTGAGATGTGCGGGCACTCGGTTAAAAGCGTTGGGTTGAGGAGGTAAATGGCTTCCGGGGTACCACCTTGGATGCAGTAACTCATGGAGCTCACGGGTCCGTCGCTCACAACTCCAGAATTCAGAGTTCTGCTAAACATCTATAAGAGAGTCTTGACTCTAACCACGAGTGGAAGGGATGGTTTCATGGGTAGGAAAGGTCAAAGCTCTTTCTTCTCAATGAGCAGCAACACCATATTCGGTATCACATTGATAATGGCACTGCTTGCGCCCACCGCTATACGACCGGGTCCGTACGACCTAGAGATATTCACAGTGGTCTGGTCTGCCAGCTACATGTATGGATACCACCTATGGGAGTTTGGGCTGACGTTAACGGGGGATTGGACAACAGGCATTCTCATAGCTCTCCTACGATGCCTGTTTGCGTACCAAGTGAAACGGTATTGCGAATACAAAGCACGACTAGTGCCCACTCTCATCCTCGGATTGATTGTAGAGTGCTTTGTGCTGGAAGTCTATCTATTCTTTGCCTTTTTCATGATATACGTATCACTCTCGTACCCCACTCCACTCATGGTGGTGGTTGCATGGCTTCTGATGAGGAGGCGCCCACTTAGACATGATGAGCAGTCGTGGGTCGGGGAGGAGCGGCCTGGCACCCACAGGCTCAAGGCCATAGTAGCAGAAGACGATGATGACTGAAGCAGCTCAATTTCCCTAGTAAAGAATGAACAGATGTAGTTGTCATACTTCCAAGAACCAGATTTCGCATCAAGACCGGCGAGATCCAGAACCTTTGCATGTCTGCTGCAACATGATACTTTGCATTTCTAGCCAACTTCCTCGACCAGCGCGGCGAGTTTCTCGAGTGACATCCGCCAGCCCATCTCGTTGTCAGCGACTGAGACCCCGGTTGGCAATCTATCGTGCACTGCGACGATATCTGTCCCCCCTTCTGCATCGTTGAGAGTGAACGTGATTGTCATCTCTCCCTGCATGGAAGGGTCTGACGTTTCGAACTCGACTACTTCAACTACCTGCTCGTCGGGCACGAGCTTCACGAAGCGGCCGTGGTAGGTGTCAGTGTGTGCTGTTGTCTTGCCTTGTCTGCTCTGCGAGTCATATGTAAGCGAGATTCGGAATGTGCCCCCCTCTCTAGCATCAAATGAATGCACGTGGCTGGTCATGCCATTCGGTACCATTCATGCTGCAACTTCAGATGCATCGAGAAGCGCCCTGTAGACCCTCGAGCGTGGCGCCTTCATGTGGCAAGTTGCACGGGTTGATTTCCTATTCATGCTCTGTGACCGCAACTCTATTCAATGGAGTGGCTATAAGGCAAGTGTTTGCGCATACGAGTGGCGCTCTGCTCATTGGTCCCGTTGAATGAGCTTCTGTGCGCTCCAGAAAATTGTACGAATGGCGGTAGCGCTCATGCAACATGCAACGGATAGGTAGCACTGCTCTGGAAGTAGGTCAGTGGTGCTCTGAAACTAGTCTAATATGCATCTGTTCCGTATCTAGCAGTAGATTCGAGAAGGCATGTCAACGTGAAGAGAATGATGGGCTCGTTTGTGGACAACTTCGGAGTTGCAATTGCGTTAACATTGGTGGCGGTTTCGGGCATCCTGTTTCCCATGTTGATCAACGCGACCCCTAGATCACATCAAGTCGTCTTTGAAGGGACACCGATAGCATATACAGCATTCTCCCAGCTCGTGAGCGAAACGCCTGACCCAGTAATGCTGCCCGGGGGAGCCGTGAACAGGACGCAGGACACCCTGTATATGAGAGCAGACTACAGCCCTCTCGTGACGGTGAACTTCACAGAGGCCACTAACAGAGCCCGTGCTTTTCTGTCGCTGATACCATACCTCTCAAATAGGACCCTCACTCGTGTTGAAACTGGATATAATCGGGACTACCGTCAAGGGACATGGTCCATCAGATTTGGGGACGATGAGGTCAGCGTGTGGGTTTCAGTCAATGCTATCTCAGGAAAGATTACAGGCTTTGGCACTCTTTGGTGGGGTGAATCTCCGAATCCTGACCAGAGGGACGTCGCGACAGCTAAGATTCTTGGCGTAGGTG
>CAYPUO010000053.1:0-9784 GCA_964413775.1 uncultured archaeon | reverse complement strand
GATGTAGACCCCTCAAGTGGCGACAGGTCCAGACAGTCAAGGCACTCTCCACTCAGTAATAGATCCTTTAACGATTGGCACTTGTTGAGGTTGGTGAGGTCAAGTCTGCGACGCATAGCAGGCTTTGGCAACTGCTTCTGGTTATGAACTACCGTTACGCTTGATGGCTTCAGGAAGATGTTTTCGACTGTATCAGAGTTCGACAATGGGCTCAGGTCAATCCATCTGAGATTCGTCAACTCGCTCAGATACAGCTTCTTGAGTCTTGGCAGCTTTCCTAGTGGTGCTAGGTCGATGGTCTTTATGCTGGGCGCGTGCAGGCCTTCGCCATGTGAGCCTTCAAGCTTGATGCGGTCAAGGTGGCTCCCAGCACTCAGGAAATCTGTCCTGAAGGCGGGACCGATGTTGAATCCCTCGTAGTCATC
Source organism: uncultured archaeon (assembly GCA_964413775.1). Lineage (GTDB taxonomy): Archaea > Asgardarchaeota > Thorarchaeia > Thorarchaeales > Thorarchaeaceae > MP5-2226. The sequence goes on along the minus strand of CAYPUO010000053.1, from coordinate 9,359 downwards.
ATGGTGATATCTGAAGTTCAAGTAGATGTAGTGGAGGGCTGGCATATTACCTATGACAGCTTCCAACTTGTCCAGTTGTGCCGCGTCATAGTCTACTACGTAGAGGGATTCTACCCTCCTGTAGTCCGTATCCACCCTCTTGTGAGACTCCCAGCTGAACGTACTGGCATCTGTCAAGAATGTGTCTCTCATTACGCCCTGTTCCCAGACGCCGAAGAGCTTTCGAACGCGGTGATCATCTGTAGCTCGATGTGTTCGGTTAGGCATTCCAGTTTCAGGCATTAGTTAGTCGTTTTCCATTAAAAAGGTGCTCGTTAACCTGCGGAGGATTCATGCTCATTCTCTCTGCCACTATTCATCGCCCCATCCCAACCCATCCCATGATCTCTCCTAACGAAGGATGACCACAGCCGAGGGCGAGTGTCTGTAACGTAGCTACGTTATGCAATGTAGCTTGTGTAGCGAAACAGTCTTCTCTCTGTATGTATGAAGATACTATAGTTTTCTATTATTATGACGGAGATAGGATAAATAAATAGCCTCATCGGAATTATGTAGATGCCACTTGCATGACCGCATACTTGACACCGGTTTCATAGAGAGCAGAAGTAGAATGAAAAAAGGAAAGCAACAGACTTATATTCAAATGCTCGTATGTCAAAAACGGGGAGGAAAAGGAGAGTGGGTAGTGGGATACAGTCATCAGTAGCGAAAAGTTTATAAGTTCAAATGTGCAAAAACAAATTATAAATGTAGCGGATTTGACGGGGCGAAAAATAAACAAACTGCGCCATCTTTTACTATCATCAACACCCAACACCGAGACAGCATTGACGACTTCTAACACCGCTCCATAAACAGAAGGTGAAAGTGACGTCCTCCAAACCAGACAAAAAGAAGCGCTCTGAGCGGGGTGCAAAGCAAGCAGAGGAGTTCAGGTGTCCTGAGTGTGGCGGCACTGAGGTAGTGCAAGACATCGAGAAGGGTGAGCGGATATGTGCTACATGTGGGCTCGTCCTCAGCGATCACAGGATTGATACCGGACCAGAGTGGAGGGCATTCACCGCAGACGAGAAGGATGCTCGTTCACGAGCCGGAGCACCGACAAACTATGCAATCCACGACAAGGGTCTCTCAACTATGATCGACTGGAGGGACCACGATTCTTCAGGAAAGAAATTCTCAGCAAAGAAGCGGTCAGAGATATACAGGCTCCGTAAGTGGCAGATTAGAACCAGAGTTCACAGCTCCGTCGATAGGAATCTGGCTCAAGCTATGTCTGAGCTTGAGAGACTGTCATCACAGCTTGGTCTCACCAAGAGCATCAAGGAACTTGCAGCATTATTGTATAGAAAGCTCATCGTGCGAAGGCTTGCTAGGAGCAGGTCAATAGACGCGATGGTTGGAGCGGCAATCTATGCTGCCTGTCGACTGAGAGAGTCTCCACGCTCTCTCGAAGAAATCTCACGACACTCACGTGTAACCAAGAAGAAGATTGGACAGCACTACAGGCTGCTTGTCGAGAAGCTGAAGCTCAGGATGCCAATCTCAGACCCAGCAAACTATGTGCCGAGATTCATCACACAGCTCGGTCTTCCAGGCGAGGTCCAGCAGAAGGTGCTTGAAATCCTTCAAAATGCAAAAGTGAACAGAACACTGGTGACCGGCCGAGATCCGAGAGGACTCGCTGCAGCAGCGATTTACATCGCATCCATACTCACTGACCACCGAGTGACACAGCGAGACATCGCTGTCGCTGCTGGAGTAACTGAGGTCACTGTGCGTAATCGATACAAGGAGCTCGTGCACAAGTTGGAGATCACGATGACTCCATAGGAATCCCCCCAGTAGGTGATCACGACCCCACAGACCAACGCACGCGACAATGATCGCACTACATAGGAGAGAGAAGTAAACAATATGGTATTAACAGTTGAACAGGAAAAGAAGCCGAACAATAGGAACAGCCTATCTGAAGGCGTAGTTAAGTCCTGCCCTGATTGCGGTGGGACCGATATAATTCGCGACAACGAGAAGGGGGAACTAATCTGCGCAACATGCGGACTAGTGCTGAGCGACCATCGCATTGATACGGGCCCAGAGTGGAGGGCATTTACCTCCGATGAAAAGGATGCCCGAACAAGAACAGGTGCTCCAACCAATTTCGCTATCCATGACAAAGGTCTATCCACGGAGATAGATTGGAGAGACCACGACTCCCAAGGAAGGCGTTTCACTTCGAAGCAACGTGCTCAGATATACCGACTCAGAAAGTGGCAAATACGGACTCGCGTCCATAGTTCTCTGGATAGGAACATTGCTCAGGCGATGACTGAAATGGACAGACTTGCTTCACAGCTGGGTCTCTCCAACGCTATTAGAGAGCTGGCGGCAATGCTATACCGGAAGCTCATAATTGGTAAGCGAGTTAAGAGCAGATCCATCGACGCTACAGTTGCAGCAGCTATCTATGCAGCGTGTAGAGTACGAGAATCGCCAAGGTCTCTTGAAGAGATTGCCGTCTTCTCACCGGTATCAAAGAAGAAGATTGGTGCTCACTACAGAATGCTTGCAACGAATCTAAAGCTGAGAATGCCAATTCCTGGACCTGAGAACTACGTGAGCAGGTTCATAGCTGAACTTGGTCTTCCTGCTGAAGTACAGGTTATGACCCTTGATATCATTGAAAGAGCCAAAGGAGAACGAAATCTCGTAAGTGGGAGAGATCCCCGAGGTCTTGCAGCGGCGGCCATCTACATCGCGTCAATCATCACAAATCAAAGGGTCACGCAAAGAGCAATTGCAAGGACTGCGGGAGTCACGGAAGTGACAATTAGAAATCGATACAAGGAGCTCGTCAGCAGACTTAGGCTAACAATGGCACCATAGTGGCATGATTGGCTGCAGTCAAGGCTGCAGCCCCTTATTCTCTTTTAGTCCAAGCTTAAGGAACAAGGGAGCAAGTGTTGAGGCTACATTGCCACATATCACAGTATTAATACAATAACGTCCAATCAATTATTGTTAATTGATTTTAAGGACGCGACATTGATGGATAGATTTGAAGTTGATGAGAAAGCGGAATATGTCCCAGGCTGGATATCCTTTCTTTCCACAGCTGTGGGCATCTTGCGAGCAATAGGCGAAGAAGCGGACCTAGTTGATGCCGGAGGATACTCAGGATATGCATTCCACCTTAACACGGCAGTGGGTGAAACACGCCCGTCAGCTCCCACTGTTGCGCCATTCGACCTCTTCCGTGAGGGCCTTGAGTCACTCGGAAGACAAGTCACCTTCGGTTGGACCGGTCCGTGCTATACTCCCAGCACTAACGAAGAGGACCTGGCCAGGGCAAAAGCCTTCTTCGAGGACGTTAAGTCAACGCTGACAAGAATAGATAGGCCAGTCGGCATATGGGGAATTCCGGTCCCTGAGTTCGGAATCGTCAATGGATATGACGGCGATAGCTACCTAGTCAGCACGTTTCGAAGTCTACGAAACGAATCGAGAGATGAAGGTCCAATCAAATACGATCTGCTAAACGCTCCCGGAGGACTCTCCAAGTTGGTTTTCGGAGAGCCGCTCGACCTTCAAGCTCAGGATGTAGTTGACAAAGCGGCACTTGAGCGTGCAATTCACATAGCCAAGGGAGTAAAGTCTGATGATAAAGAAGTTGATTCTGCATATATTGCAGGTCCAGATGCGTTGACACACTGGGCTGATATCATAGAAAAAGGCATAGTTCGAGCATCTGAAGAAGAATACAACGAAGTCAAGGGGAAAATGAAACTCAACTATCACGGAAACGCCTATGTAGCTGCCTGCACGAGAGAGGGAATGGAACTGGCAGCATCATTCCTTATGCGATTTTCACGAAGGTACAGGTCCGAGACCTATGGTGGTTATTTCGAGGAGGCCTCTCATCACTACAAGCACGCAGCGGAGAAACTAAGGATATTTACTGAGCTCTTTCCATTCAATGCAGACCTCAACTGGAGCGAAGTAGAGTTCAGTGATGAAAAGAGAACGGTGGGTTCTGGATTACTCAGAGATGCAAAGCCGCATGTATTAGTTGCAATTGAGAGCATGGAGAAGGCATATGCCAACTGGGGATAGTCGCTCTGGCTCTATAATCCCCGGCACTAAAACCGTATATGCATGAACTAGCGAAGACTCTGCAGCCTACGGATAGCTATCAAGAACTTCGAAGAACTTCTTTGTAAGAAAGGCACGATAGAGGAATCCTCCCCACCCAGAGCCTTGCATGAGTGTTGCGATGTTGCCCAGCATTTCATCTTTTGAGGACACCTTTATGTCAGATATCTCATGGATGTCAATAGGCTTCATTAGCCCGCCGACCTCCCGAGCAAGAAACACAAGCGAACGCCAAGGAATAGTGCCCTCTGGGCATTTTACATCAAGTGCAAGGTCCAGGACAAATCGCTTGAGTTCGACTTCTAGACCGGTTTCTTCCATCATCTCACGTTTTGCAGCGTCCTCAAGCCGTTCTCCGAATTTCGCGCCGCCTGAAGGCGCACGATAGATCCCTGTGTCTGAGTACGCATGCTTCTGAATCGTGACGTATCCACCGTTATGAGGGATGAAGCAAGTGATGTCATGCTGACGACCCTTCATGGATGAGCGACGTACCAAATCACATTCGAAATCAAGAAAATCAGCTTGGAAACGGAACCTCCTTGGTTCACCGTACTTCCGTACAAGCTCCTCATATTCGGTATCAGGAATGTCAATCAGGGTTCTCGCCAAGCTCTTGGTTCAAGCATTTGCCAAAAAGGGTTGTGATAGAGCTTCTCCAGGCAGAGCATCGAACCAAAGATGATATCGCAGAAACAAAACTGCTAATCAAATCAGAACTGATTTTCTCTTTCTTGAAGGAGTGATAGAATATACACGAACCGGTTTCTTTATGTATTATCAGAAAGTGGCGCAACAAATCGAAATCATGGAATCCCTGCAGCTAATATTCAAGGGCAATCACGTGCTGCCTCACCCTCTCTACCCTGCTAATCTCAACATCGGTTCTCCTTCACAGAGTTATCGTTAACTTCTTATCAATTAAATCAGTGCGTATTCCAGAAGATGCTATTAAGCTCCTGAGAGCTGACAATTCAGAAGCTGGGGCAAATAGCAGTGAAAGAGTATGCAGCAGTTTATTATGCTCTTTAACTAATAAGGATGGGAACATGCGAGGGACTAAGATGCATTGGAGAGTAGGAAACATTTCAATTGAGATTATTCAGGGGGATATAGCTGACATCGATACGGATGCTATTGTAAATGCGGCCAACTCTGATCTATGGATGGGCAGCGGAGTTGCCGGCGCCATTAAGAGAAAGGGCGGAAGAGTTATCGAAGAAGAAGCTATGGCACAAGGGCCGATTAGACCAGGAGAAGCAGTAATAACAACAGGCGGCAACCTGAAGGCCTCGCATGTTATACATTGTGCAGGAATGGCACCAGGAGGATCCGCAAAAGAGGAATATGTCCAAGCATCAGTCGAAATGGCGCTGGACCTTCTAAGAATGAATAACCTGAAGTCTGTTGGAATTCCGGCTATCGGTGCGGGCGTGGGCGGCCTCACACCAGAACAATCCATACGGGCAATCATACAAGGTATCAGGAATAAGGCAAGTCTCGGCCTAGAACAGCAGGTATTCATAGTTGGATATACTCGTGATGCATACGATATTCTATGCAATATTCTGGAACATGAGCTTGGGTGATTAGAGTGCAATGGCTTTTTGGTGATATCTCTGTCAGCATATTGATGGGACCCGTTGATGACAGTGATATGGACCTTGTTATAAAGTCGAAGAGTATTCCTCTTGCCCTTGACGCAGCGGGACTGCAAAACATCTCAGTACAAGAAGCAACAGAGGCAAAAGACACTGAGTTTTGGCCAACAATTACCTTAAGCGATCCAAACAGGCGGGACATAATCAATACTACAACATCTGAAGCGCTTCTAAAGGCAGAGGAGAAGGAAGGGAAAGTGGTTGGCATCTTCACTCTAGGACTGGAAGCTGCGCGGGTGCCAAGTTGGGAAGTTGCAGAAGAAATCATCAAGGCTGTCCACATTCATTCCAAGAACAATAGCAGCCTCAAGAAAATTATGATTGTCGCTAGTTCACCCACTCAAGTAAGCTCGTTTCAGTACGTCCTTGACAATATTAGCGTCATCGTGTAGTGCTACTGCTTTTCTAACACGCTTTGAAGACACGAAGCGAACATACTATGCATGATTCCGGTAGTGCCATTTGGATGCAGCACTACGAAGCTGCTCACTGAAAGCACATCTAGTCTCTATCTCTTCAGGCGACGTCTTGCTGCATCTGCGGATTGTACAATAGGATCCCATGTATCACAGATTGCAGGCGCATAGCAGTTTTCAAAGTTGAAGAGGTCGTCCACATCGATATTCCGCTGAATGCCAAGAGTGATTACGTTTATCCGCATCGCCGCGTCCTCTGTGCCCAAAAGCTGGCCTCCAACTAGCCGCCCTGATTCTTTGTCATAATAGGTCTTGACCTTGAGCTCCTGGCCGCCCTGATAATAGGGAGGCTTTGTACTGCCCTTGATAGAGCTCTTCACGACTTCGACTCCAAATCGTTTTGCGAGATCTTCAGTGAGCCCCGTGCTGGCGATTTCAAGGCCAAAGAGCTTGCTGACCTTGGCTCCAACTATCCCTGGAAATACCTCATCACCACCAGCGGCATTAATTCCGGCAACACGGGCTTGTCTGACTGCAATCGTCCCCAAGCCGCCTGTCATTGGTTTTCTGGTGATGAACTCCACATGTTCAGCGCAATCCCCGCATGCATAGACCCCGGGAACATTCGTCATCATTTTCTCATCCACCTTGATGCCGTGAGTGGAACCTATCTCCACGCCGACCTTCTCAGCAAGCTCGGTGTTTGCTCGAACACCAGTGGCCACCACCACAACGTCTGCAGGAATCGTCGCTTCTTCACCTGTCTTTCTGCTCTTCACCAACACACCGGTCGGTGCTTTGTCACCCACAATAGCCTCTGCCGCTGTGTTCGTTTGAATCTCAATGCCATGCTCGATGCAGTGGCCCTCAACAATCGCAGCATAGTCTGGGTCCAGCATGGCTAGGAGTATATTGGGAAGGAATTCGACAACTGCAACATTTACTCCGCGTTCATGGAACGCTTCTGCGGTCTCCATTCCGATTAGGCCACCGCCTATGACAACGAGGTTCTTCGCGTGGTCCACCACTGAAGCAAGCTTCTTTGCATCATCAAGCGTCCTCAGACCATACACTGAGTTCTTGTCGAGCCCCTTAATCGGAGGGTCAGCGTTGCGAGCGCCTGTTGCAAGAACCAAGGAATCGTAATTCAGTTCTTCGTCATCGAAGAAGACCGTTCTTGACGGATGGTCGATGTCTTTTACTGGCGTGCTGAGCTTGGCATCTATCTTCAGCAGGCTCCAGTTCTCAGGGGGCATTAGCACGAGATCATCGAACTCCTTGACTTTCCCTGAGATAGTATAGGGTAGTCCACACCTTGAATACTGGGAGTACTCCTCAGTATTGAAAATGGTGACTGACGTGTTTCGATCATACTTACGTGCTTGCATGGCAGCCGTTGCACCAGCTGCGCCACAACCTATAATGACAATGCTCTCGACCATCACATGTTCCTCTGAGTTCCTCATCGCAACCACTTGCATTTCACTTTTTCCAAGGGGGCTCTATTGAGTCGATGACCACAGAAAGTCATTCGCAGAGTGTTCTCGCCATGATTCTTATTGCCTCAGATGAGTTTCAGAATAAGAACTCATGCCCAGATGTAACCAATATCTCGCAACTAGAATATCTCGACTCAAAGATGATTGCGAATGTGATAGCAAGTCCTGGAAGTTATGGCCAACCACATCCCGTTGCAAGTTTATTTCCTTTCTTTCTCTAGTCTATCAGGTGGAAGCGAATCGTCCATGTCCTCGCTGTCCCATTCGGACATGTCAAGCTCCTCATTCTCATCTTCTGACTCGACTGTATCTCCTTCGGACAAACCCTCGTCATCCTCATCCAAGATGTCGTCAGAAGGTGATTCTTCAGAAAGCGCTGGCTCTTCTACCTCCGGTTCCTTGACATCATCAGCAGGAGGCATTGGAACCTCCGTTTCTTGGCTTTCTGCGGGGGCTGGAGTCATCTTGTCACTTGGTTCTAATTCAACACGAAGCTTCTCGATCTGTGTCTTTCGCGCGAAGTATAGAGCACATATCACCGCAAGTGACATTCCTGCGCCCACGAAGGTCAGGGTCGTCTGAAATTGGCTTGATGCCCCACCCAATAGCTGCTGCCAAGTTAGGACAAGAAAGATGAGACCGCCAATATTGAGTACGAAGCTCTTGAATGGGGTCTCGACCTTCTGAATCTCGGTCACGTCTGTATCAACCATTGCGGCGCCAACAACCCCTGCGTTGTACTCATTGGACTTGATACTCTTAGCAAGCTTTCTTATTGAAAGGTTCTTCTTCTTGCCCATGACCTTTATCGCCTTCTCAGTTCGAGAGATCAAAAGCTCAGTATAGGCGTCTCGGGCTTGCTCCTCATTTATCTTGCATTTCTTGCAAGTGTTAGTCTTCTTGTCCCACTTCCTCTTGCACCGTGGACATTTCTCACCGGGCCATGCTTCAGGAGCAGACTCACGCAGCCGCTGTCTGACTATGTATTCGCTCACTCCGGATGTGTCTTCAGACTGCCCCTCGTCTGGTTTCTTCTTCTTCACCTTGACGTAGGTGGCCAGTATTGAGAATAGGAGGGGCAGAGCTCCAAGTACGGTCAGATTGGGCAGTGACCGTATCTCACCCGCCTTTTTATGAATACTCCGGACCTTATGTGCAGTCTGAATAGCATCCAAGATTCCTTTCATACTTCCTCCAGTCGCAGCAACAGCACCCACCGTCGTTACCGATGTAGCAATCCCTGCAACAGAAGTCAGAACTTCAACAACGTCCTGTGCAGGCAATTTGAAGAAAAAGGTCTGAGACACTGTATGTACGATGGCCGACCGACCCGGATCGCTGGGAGCAATTTCTGAGTATTGGAAATTCAGGTGAGCCTCATAGACACCCGTCATCAGCTTAATGCCATTATAAGAAAGGTAGTCACTCAGATTGAACATATAGGTTACGGGTTGAATGATAACACCGGGTTCAAGCAGAATGTCTGTTGTATTTGAGTAAGGGCTCTTAATAGTAATCGGCAAGATTGGAATACTATTGTAGTAGAAGACAATGGACCCGTTCATGAGAATAGGCACATCATCAGTGAGATTCAGCTGTAAGTAGATTTCCATCGGGTGGTCTCGTGG
>CAYPUO010000052.1:0-9894 GCA_964413775.1 uncultured archaeon | reverse complement strand
GTGCAGGGTGGTGCCTTATGAAAATTACGATTTGGTCGCCAAGATTCCCCCAAGTGAAGACAGGTAGCGGTTTTTCTATTGGTTTCTTTTGAAGATGTATTGCTCTCGTCTGCTTCTAGTAACTGACTATCTATTCAAACTGCTCGAGCAGGACTTCCTCATGAGATGGAAAGAGATATCACTTCAAGTGCACACCCCATCCAAACAATCTTCGGTATTTTGCGGAGGTAATTTTGAGGTGGACAAAGAGCACGCATATCTAGCTTTTTTCCTAGTATTGTTCCTTGGCTCAACTCTGTGTGTTCCAAGAACAATAACAGCAACATCGAATATGAATATTGTATCCGAATCTGGCACTCCTAAGCCGACAGGTCACTCTACAGTAGCAGACCAAGCGGCAGACGGAGGTCTAAACGTTCTCAAACAGAATTGGGACTTTGAGACTGCTGATTCCAACGGAGGACCTCAAGATTGGAATTACCACATCTCAGGCTATGCAAGACAGAATGCCAGTTATCAAGATGTAGTACATGGCGAATCCTATTCAGGACAAATATCAGCCGAGGGGGGTCAGTCAGGCTCGGCGTACAGCTACCTCGACCAGTACTTCAGTGCTGACGTGATGTTCATTGATGAGCAGCTTGTTCTGGACTTCTATTGGAATGCCATTTCAAGTCCTGATATCTCTCATGGTGGCAGGATCTATGTGCAGGCTCAGTTCTACAATGGTACATCATATAATCTGTACTACCTCCTTTCTGTAGGTAACGCCGTTCTATCGAATACAACATATAGGACAAGTTTCATTGTAAATGGGTCGCTTGCGCAGTGGAATCACTTGCAGCGAAACCTGCTATCTGACTTCAACTCTCGTCTTGGTTGGTCCGCGTCGGGCAATCTGTATCTCTCATCAATATACTTCTACATCGACTCTCCCTCCGGCCCCCAAGGTCCTGCAGAGCTGGTATTCGACGATGTATCGATCACTAACAGTACTGCATATGACTACATGGCAAGTAGAAACGGGAACTTTGAGGACGGAAACGGCAACCACTGGTCGTACGCTGGACAAAGTGATTATGGCTATGCTTCGCTATCTGACACGAGTCTGCATGGCAATAAGGCATTGAATCTAACTGTCGCACATGCGATGGAATATTCATATTCTGAGGCAGACATCTACCAGTACCCTGGTAATCCATCAATCATTCCCTATGCGCCGGATATCTTGCTCCTGGACTTTGATTGGAACTATATTGATATTCCCAATGCCGGCCAACAAGAGGCCTATATAACCCTAACATTCAACAATAATACATACTCGTCCTATGTGTACTTCTACCTAGGATATGATTCGGGTAGTAGCCTAGGTTCGAACTACAGTCAGCCCAACTATTCGTATTACTACTTCAATGCCCTCGGTTTTGGCACGAGGGGCGAGTGGATGCATTTTCATCTAGACCTGTTCTACCTTGTAAACAGCCTTGGTTTTTCGAACATCGGCCTTAACTATTTAGAAGTTCATGTCGATAGCAACGGACACTCGAATGCAGTTACACAGCTGTTGGTGGACTCATTTCGGCTACTCTGCTACCCAACTGGCTATCCTGGTTTTGAACTTGAGTCAGATGGAACTTCAGGTGCAAACCCAATACCTGGATGGTGGGTAAATCAAGGCAGCAATTCTAATTTCAATCATACCCACGATGCGAGAAGCGGAAACTGGGCTCTCAACATCACCCCCTCATCGGGGACTACTGCAAGCCTATACCGAGACACCTATTTCCAACCAGACAACAATAGCTTCCTGGATTTCTGGTGGCGCCTCGATGAGTTGACTTCGACATCAAGCTCATACGCCTATGTTCAATTGGAGTATCAGGGTAGCTATTATCTCCGATATTATGTGGCCTTGGACTCTCACTACAGCCCGTCAAACTCCTCCTCTACAGTGAGCTACATCCTTCCCAGTCGGAATACCACGGGTGCTTGGGTCCATACATCCAGAAACATTACTAGCGACCTCTTGGATGGATTAGGTCTCTCGGGTCTGGAGCTCATCGAGTTTGCATTCTATGTGTACAATGATCCTGGGGGTAGGATATCTACACTCTTTGACGATGCGACCCTAAAGGATATTACGCCACCTACCGGCTCTCCCAGCGTTGGCACAGCAGTGTACCATGCTCCCACCTTGGTCAATGTAGATGCCGATGATAACAGGGCAGGAGTGCGGTCTGTAGTGGTTAGCTATAATACTGGAGCCGGCTGGACTGACATCTCTGCTGCATACAGTAGCCCCCATTGGGAGGCCTACATCCCCATGCTGGCTATGGGCACAGCTGTTGAGTACTATGTGACCATTACTGACTATGCCGGAAACGTCTATGTGAATAACAATGGCGGAGTGAACTTCACGTTCGCTGTTGGGGATGACACTCCTAATACTCTCGCAGGCCTTTCAATTACTCCTCTTGCGCCTCAGTATGGTCAGGGTGTGACATTCTCTGTCATCGTGAAAGATGCAGCGGGGCTTAGTAATGTGACCCTCTATTACCGAGCAAATGGGGGTTCATGGAGTGCTGCACTAATGAGCAACGCCTCTGAAGAGGTCTGGTCCACGACCGTGAATTCTCCCTCAATCTCTCAGTGGGCTACAGCCGTTGAATACTATGTGGTAGCATACTATGAGACTCCTGTTGCACACACGAAGAATCTAGGTACCGCAGGAGAACCATTCAACTACGCTGTGGGTGATTTGACGCCTCCCACAATTGGAGTCTTAGGGCCCTCGCCCTTGGAGCCAATCAGGGACACAGTCCAATTCGTCGTGCATGCGGCAGATGAAGGAAGCGGGCTGCACAGTATACAGTTCTTGGTTGATGGTGAACTGGTTTCGACACTGACGAGCAATGTAGTTTCATGGAACACCGCCGACGCCACTAATGGCAACCATACATTGAACTTCAATGCGCTTGACAATGCCGGAAATACAGCCACTTTCACTATTGTGTACGAAGTCCAGAATCCTGAGGGCATTGGAGTAATTCTCGATTCGCTTACAACATTCATGGCGTCGTACGGGTTCTTCGTTGGCGCTGGGACGGTGGTTGTGCTCTTCGGGATAGGGAAGGTGTTGATGAACAGGAGGTCAGCATCTGCAGCAGGGGCGCCAAAAGGCAAGACAAGATCTAAGAAGAAGTAGACTTGGCTCAGAGAGGGGACATTCCCTCTCTCTTTTTCTTTTCGAAATCCTTTTCGGCATCTAGATTAAGGTCAATGAGATACAAATGCTAGAGAATGTCTACGTCGAGAATGGGAAGTCGCTTGTCGGAAAGGTGTCCGTTTCGGGCGGCCTCAAGCAAACCATCGACAAAGCCGTACAGCTGATTGGCGGTTTTGCCAAGAGCATTCAAGATGGCGACGTTGTGACGATAAAGCCCAATCTCAACACGGCAGATCCCTATCCTGCTTCGACCGCCCCGGACTTCATCAAAGCGCTAGGTGAGCTCCTCCTAGAAAACGGCGCGTCAAAGCTAAGAGTGGTTGACAGCTCAACGCTGAGGGTATCTGCTAGAAAGGTTGCACAGCAGATCGGTCTGGTGGATGTTGTTGACGCTTTGGATGCCGAGTTGATATTCTTGGAGGAGCACGATTGGGTCAAGGTGAAGTTTCCAAGAGGCAAATACATGAAGTCAGGGTCTATCGGGAAGCCTATAGTGGACCCTCAGAAGCTGGTCCTCGCTCCTTGCCTAAAGACCCATCAGTATGCTAGGTTTACGGGGTCAATGAAGCTCTTTGTGGGATGGTTGAAGAAGAGTGACCGGATAAAGATGCACATGCGAAACCTCGAGCCGAAGATTGTCGACATTGCCTCCTACTTTCATCCGTCGTTGATTGTTATGGATGCTCGAGAGTGTTTTGTCACCGGTGGTCCTATGAGTGGGCAGGTCGAGTGTACTGAAGTAATCCTTACAGGCGGTGATATGGTGGCTGTAGATGTTGAGGGCGTCAAGATGATTCAGAAATACGGGTCACAGAACCGATTGGACATGGATGTGTGGCAGCTCCCGCAGATTAAACACGCTGTAGAGATTGGCATCGGTGCTAAGTCGGATGATGACATCAAGGTCATAGAAGCATCCTAGGGGTTCTTGTCGATATCACTGGCAATCTTAGGGAACCACATGATGAATCTGGCTCCCTTTGTTGGGACGCCTTCAATCCTATCAGTGACTGTGATACTTCCACCATACTTCTCAATGACCTGGTTAGACTGGTGTAGTCCCACACCTCCATACCTTCTGGACATATCGAAGAGCTCTTTCTTCCTCTTGTCACCTATTCCCAGACCGTCATCAGAAACTGATATGGAGTATCCTTTTTCGTCTTCGCCAATATCAATCCAGACGTTCTTGTACTCCTTGGGATTATGCTCTATCGCATTCATGACAATATTAGTGATCACTAGTTCGAGGAATTCATCTGCAAGGATTTGTGCCTCATCAACTGTAGAGTCAAGATGAAATTCTGTACGAATCGCATGCGGAGCAATGGCTTGGATGCATCCCTGTACAGCAAGAGTAAGAGATTTCCTCACGAGAGGCAACGTTAGCAGGAATTCGGTTGCTCTGACTTCTTCTATCAGCCTAGAGCACCTCTGCACTGCTTCTTCGATTATGCCAAAGAAAGATGACCTGACTTCCTCTTCCGTGGCCGTCCTTAGTAGTGTAGCACTATTCATGATTACCTGCAGCTGTTGCCTAATATCGTGACCCATTAGATCAAGATACAGCGTGGCTCTATCCTTTTCTTTTCTGACATCCCTTTCAGCTTGGCGTCTATCTGTGATGTCTACCCAAATCGTCTGGATTGCCGTGGTGCCCTGATAGTCAATTGTCTGTGCGTATGACTCTAGCCATCTTGTTACCCCATCCTTTCTCACAATCCGGTATTCATTACGCTGTGGGAGAGGTTTCCTTGCCATTCTCGCCTCAATCCTTTCTCGGAGTACCGGTCTGTCCTCTGGATGAATTATATCCCACATACTCTCGCCATCTAATGCCATTAGTTCTTGGACAGTATGTCCTACCATTTCCGCGAATGCCTTGTTCACATAAGCGAAACCGTCCTGGTTGATGATTGTGAGTCCTTGGATGCTCTGTTCTGCCAGTGTTCGATACTTCGCTTCTGACCTCCTTATGGCCTCTTCAGCCTCGAATTTCTCAGTGACATCCTCTTTTGTTCCTAAGATGCCAATCACATTTCCATTCTCATCTAGAAGTGGCACCTTAGATGTTCGCATCCATGCCTCCCCTCCGTTCGCTTGAAGCTGAAGTTCAATGATATCATGTAAGGGCTGACCCGTTTCTATTACTTTGCGGTCATTAGCTCGAAACGCCTCCGCTTCTTCACGACGCCATGCTAGGTCAAAATCAGTCTTTCCGACAATACTCTCTCTGTTTTCCACGCCTGCTGCTCGTGCGAAGTTTTCATTGCAGCCCAGATAGATGCCGGAAGTGTCTTTCCAGAAAACAAATTGAGGGATATTATTCATAACAAGCTGGAGCATGTTCTGCGATACTTTCAGATTCATCTCTGCGACTTTTTTATCAGTGATATCAATTACATGAACCTGTGTCGCTTTCTGTCCGGCATACATGATAATGCTCGCAAAAGCCTGCACCCACCGTACAGTTCCATCTCGGCGAACGAGTCTGTATTCGTAGGGATTGTCAGTAGCCAGTCCTGCATTTCTTTTCTCAGCAAGATCTAGAAGGTACTGCTTATCGTCTGGGTATACCAGGTCCCACCCCTCTTGTCCCATTGCTAGTATTTCACCAGGCGCGTACCCGACTATCTGTCCAAAGGCTGGATTGACATACACATAGGCATTCCCCTGTATGACCGCCAATCCCTGCAGAGACTTCTCGGCAAGGGTTCGATAGTTATCTTCTGATTGTCTGGACGCTTCCTCCGCCTTTCTCATATCGCTAATATCATCGAAGGCAACAAGGACTCGTTCAACATCACCCTCTTCGGAAACCAGGGTTGCGATCTTGTATCGAACATAGGTTTCCTTTCCCCATGATGAAGTGTAGGGGATCTCTCCTTCCGTCACTGTCTTGTTACGGATGCTTAGGCGGACGCTATCGGCAACGCCCACATCTATCAGCGGTTTGAAGGACAGGATATTGATTTTCTTGGTTTCGTCTTCTGAAGGTGATCCCAAGATTTCAAGTGCTCGACGATTCAGACTGATAATCCTGCCATCAGGTGCGGACGTCAAGATTCCAAAAGGGGCTTCCTCAAAGAGAATACGATATCGCCTCTCGGAGGTTCTCAGAGCATCTTCGGCCATCCTGCGGGCTGTTGTGTCGAAGAGCACCCCCAGAATACCAATGAGATTTCCATCGGTATCATAGAGCTCCTTCGGTGTACTATAGGTGAAAATTGCACTTCCTTCCTTGGATTTCCAAGCCACCTCACAGCTTCGGATTCCATCTACACCTCGACTCGTGATCCAGTCTTCTGCAACCTTCTTGTAGTCGTCGTGGATAAACTCGGTAAAATGCCTTCCAAGTATCTCTGAGTCTGAATACCCCATTATCCGATAGAAGCTTGGATTCGCATAGGTAATCTTGTAGTCTGTGTCGACGAGGAGCAGGCCTTCTGTCATGGTCTCCACTACTGACCGGAATCGATTCTCGCTTTCCTCAAGAGCCTTAGTCGCCTTCTTAAGTGCCGATATGTCTGTCACAACAGCGAATGAGCCCCGATGACGTTTCTTCTCATCAAGAACGGGCGTTCCTGAAACAATTGTGGGGACCGGCTGACCCCCCTTCTTTTTCCAAGAGAGTTCGTATTGCGAAGCCATGCCTTGCTCTCGCTTTCTGATATTCTCCAACAAGATATTCGTATTCTCTGCATCGAGGAAGCTGGTGATAGGCTGGCCAACTATCTCTAGAGGATCGTAATCAAGAAGCTCTCCGAACCTTCTGTTTACATAGGTAAAGACTCTCTTCTCATCAATTACTCCGAACGCGTCATTCATGAATTCAACGAGAAATCGATATCTCTGCAGGTCCTCGATATTGTTCTGATGACTAGCCCCATTTTCCATTATGACGTCACCCAGCTTCTCGACTGTATGCACTGAATGCAATGACTATATGTCTTCTGACGATACTTCCTACGCTTATTCGCCTTTTGTATGCAAGGTTGGAGGCCACAAGATATTCATTGAAGGACGCACACCTTTCCATCTAAGCTTGTGGAGGTCGCTACGAAGATGACGGGCTTTGCAGATGACTGGACCTGGATTGGAAACTGGGCAGGCAGACGTGCGCTACTGACTCCTAGCCGAGAAGCTTTCTATGATTACACTAGTGATACTAGGTACACATTTGAGCAACTCAATAGTCGCGCTAGCCAGCTGGCAAACGTGCTCTCTGCCAACGGCATCAAGAAAGGAGATAGGGTCGCAACATACTCCAAGAATCGTATGGAGATGATTGACCTTTTCCTAGCAACAGGGAAAGTTGGAGCAATCATGGTGCCCTTCAATATTCGCCTTGCAGCTCCGGAAACCAACTATTTGCTACAGAAAACGAAACCCAAGGTACTTCTCCTTGACCCAGATGGTTCCCAGCAGTTCGAGGAGCCTCGGAAGAACCTTCAGAATTGCAAGGTGTTTTCCATGGGCTCTGATGAATCGCTTGATCCTTCCATCGCGAACATAATGAATGAAGCGAGCGATTCTGTGAAGGAGCGACCGACTATCGATTTCTCTGACCCTCACCTAATCGTATTTACCGGCGGAACAACTGGTCTTCCCAAGGGTGCTGTTTTCTCGCATCGATTGATATTCTGGAATTCCGTCAATACAATCACTTCTTGGGGTCTAAGACCAGATGATGTACAACCTCTTCTCTTTCCTCTGTTTCATACAGGCGGCTGGAATGTTCTTCTTGTGCCGTTTCTCCATCTGGGTGCCAAGACGATTCTTATGGGTGACTTTGATGCAGCGGAAATCCTTCAGGTCATTCAGCGGGAGAAGTGCTCAATTGTGATTGGCGTTCCAACGATGTTCCAGATGATGTCCCAGCACGACACTTTTCAGACAACCAGTTTTGATAGCGTGCGTGTGTTCATTAGCGGAGGTGCACCCTGCCCTGTTGCTATCATGGAAAACTACTGGGCAAGGGGGAAGGACTTCAAAATGGGATATGGGCTGACTGAGGTAGGTCCGAACAACTTCTACCTCCCAGAAAGCGAGATAAAACGGAAGCCAAGCTCAGTGGGTTTTTCTGTCCTACACTGCGACACACGCGTTGTAGACGATGACAATGAGCCTGTCTCACCTGGAAAGGCTGGAGAGCTGTTACTCAGAGGCCCCCATATTTTTTCCGGTTACTGGGAAGAGCCTGAGGAAACTGCGAAGACAATAGAACCTGATCGGTGGGTCCACACTGGAGACCTTGTGGTAGTGGATGATGAGGGCTTCTACTTCATCGTTGGCAGAAAGAAGGACATGTTCATCAGTGGTGGAGAGAATGTGTTTCCTACGGAAATAGAAGAGGTACTATACAAGCATCCCTCAATCTTGGAGGCCGCTGTCATCGGAGTACCCGATGAGAAGTGGGGTGAGGTTGGAAAAGCAGTAGTGTCCCTAAAGAAGGGAGCGAGTCTTACACCTGAAGAGATTCACAAGTATCTTGATGGTAAGCTCGCGAGGTATAAGATACCCAAGTATTATGAGATACGCGACTCTCTTCCGAAGAGTGCTGCAGGAAAGATACTGAAGAGGGAACTGGAGAAGGAGGTGAAGCCATGAGTGACTTGAGGATTGGGGTTGAATCCATAGGTGTCTACATACCCCCGTTAAGGCACACTGCTGAATTCATCTCATCGCAATCAGGCACTCCTGTTGACATAATCGTATCAAAGATGGGCATGAAGAGCAAGGCCATTCCCGGCCCGGATGATCACACTGTGGCAATGGGTGCAAAGGCAGCAAGAGTTGCCATAGACCATGCCAGAATTGATCCTGAAAAGGACATCGACCTTGTTATCTGGGCTGGGGAAGTCTATGCAGAACATCCAATGCAAACGTATGCGATCAAGCTACAGGGTGAGGTCGGTGCAACTGGAGCCTGGGCATTTGATGTGAACCAGCGATGTGGAACAGTTGTTGTTGCTATGATGTTGGCGAAGGCAATGATGGCAACTCAAGGCTATCGCAGAGTATTGATTGCCAGCGGGTACCGGAACTGCGATCTTATTGACTACACAAACATCCGGACTCGATTCATGCATGACCTTGAGGCAAGTGGAGTAGCAGTGGTCCTTCGGGCCAACTATCCCAAGAATGTGGTGCTTGAGGGCAGCGTTATATCCGATGGCCAGTTCTCGGAAGATGTCTATGTCCAGGCAGGCGGTACAGTAATGCCGATTAGCTGCGAAGCTATTGAGAAACGTCTGACTTATCTAGATGTCACGGATCCTGAGGGCCTGAAGGAGAGGCTAGACAAGCTCTCAATGCGCAATTTCATAAAAGTGATTGATGAATCGCTTGCGAAAAGCGGGTTATCAAGACAAGATATCGATTATCTTGGGTTAATCAGGATGAAGCGGAGCGCCTTTGAGTATGTTTCTAAGGAAGTTGGCGTGCATCCCTATGAGCAGTCAACCTACTTCGATGAATGGGGCCATATGGGTCAGAATGACGCAATTGTGTCCATCGAGGAAGGCCTCAAGGCAGGGAAGATTAAGGATGGTGATATTATTGTCCTTGCAGCAGCAGGTATCGGCTGGTCATGGAATGCAATTACAATAAAATGGGGGGCGTGGAAATAAAATGGATACCAAGGTAAATGTAACAAAGTATGAGGA
>CAYPUO010000051.1:0-9910 GCA_964413775.1 uncultured archaeon | reverse complement strand
AGAGTAGACTAAGTGATAGCCCAATAGAGAACAGCACTGTCGAGTTCTGTACTGTACCAGGAGTAATCCCGTCACTCGTTGATATCACACCAAGTATAAACTCGCAGTCAATCCCGACATCCGAATTATTGAACTGAGCTGTTGCATTCTTGTTGAGAGTGTATGTTTCAAGATATGTTTCCGAGAAGGAAATCCCTCCAGATATTCGGACTGTTTGTCTTGTTGATGAGCGACTTAAAGCCGCATATTGATTGCTGATTGTCCACTGATATCCATCCGTAATGACGGCTCTTTGTGTGTTTATCCCTGGAAACTCCATATGGTATGACACGGCTAGCTTGACACCTGAAACATTTTCGTGCAATTCCACTTGCTTGTTGTATGCTGCATAGGGCAGAGAAATATTGTACAATCCCTCCCCAACACTTTGGAAGTCGTCCCCAAAGGAGGAAATCAGGGTGCCATTTGCAACAGTCATTGATACTTCCTCAGAGAATGTCGATTGTTCTGTCGTTGTGACTGGGGGCACAGCAAGGAGCGTAGCTACTTCAAAGATTGGCGATGCGATAAGCGACAGAATCACTAGCGCCAATAGTGTCCTAGGTCTATGTTTGTGAGATGCATGTTGCATTACGAACTACCCTGTTAGAGTCGGTTTTGTGAGGTGAAATAAACTTGTCCCACAGAACGAATGAACAGGCTTGGTAATTTGCGGTCAAGCACCCCCGATTATCTGACATAACCATTCAATAGGCGTATGTAGCGGCGTTCGAGCGCAAAGACCGTAACTCGTCCATGAACTAGGGTTTATTAAGCAGAACAGGATGTGTAAGTCTGGTAAGGATGGTTTCGTTAACAATAATGACACCCACGAAGACCAACAGGCGTCACTTCTTTCTGCTTGAGGATGGAACTGACCTTCGGGGCCTAATCACGAATACGTTGACTGAAATCGGTTTTCATGTTTCACCTAATGATGAAGACCAGTACGACAATGGATCTGCTCAGGTCTCAATAGCAGAACCTTCTCAAGATAAAGACCAGTCCGATGGTGAATATACTCAGATGTCAATAGCAGAAACTTCTGAAGATGAAGACCGCAATTTCCTGGGGGGGACTATTTTGCCTACTTCGAACATGATCGAGAAATATAGAGGGTATCTATCGCTCTCTAACGACTTCAGCAAGTTATCCAGATATTCGCAATATGCGTTCAAGGCGGGACTCGCACTCATAGCTCTCATCTTTGTGGCTGGTCAGGTGTCGCTTTTCAATAGTCTGATACTTCCTGTGATTCTTGTCATTGTTGGTCTGCTGCTGTTCAGCACAGTCACAATAATCGGTAGCTTGTATTTCGATTCAGCTTCTGCCAGGGTGAACTACCAAGTCGCATCTCAAGTCTATTCTAAAATCATCGCGAAAGTTTCTGAATTAGATTCGACGGTGACGGTCCATGAGATAAACATCAGGACATCTGTTTGGAACCGACGTATCCGAGACTACCTACCACGACCATTCCTAGATAAGCTGTGGCAACTCAACTTAGGACAAGTTGACGCTTTTTATTGGAATCCAAAAGGCGAACTAAATCTCTCCCCTTATACATGGACGACAAAGTAGTACTTGCCATAGGTAAACAAAACGGATTTCCGGCTCTAGAGCCTTGCATGTCAACCATATAGAAGAATCACTGAAGACACTAAGTAGGGCCCGTCTCAGAAGAAAGAGTTTTTTGTAGGTATTCGCGTGGTTAGGAGGGGGAGATTTTTGTTTTTTCCGAAACGGAACCCTGTATTGAACTAGTGTAAATCAATTATAACCCTTAGGTTTGATGCAGAAACGAACCAATAGCTCGAGTGTTAAAAAGATAGATGCAAATAAATAAGAATAGACACGGTCGAGATTTTAAGATAGGGTCCACTAATCAGGTGAGGCTGTGCTCCTGTGGCACTCTAGTAGCCCCACTCCTGTCCAAGACGCTGACGATACCAGCGCTGTCCCTGTTTGGTCAAGGAATACTGCCCCATGATCTCTTGGAGAAGTCCCATGTTCACCATATTCTGTAACACAGTGTACAATGAGGCGTCCGCGGCTCCAGTGGCACGCTTGAGGGCATCGAAGTCCATCTTTCCTTCGCGTTTCAGTATCTGGGCAATATCGAACTTGCCCGTCGCACGCGTTTCCTCTCTGACGATGATGTGTCCACAATTCGTGCAGAGGAGGTCTCCTTTGTGGTCATCGCGGGCCACTTCCTTCGCTCCACAGACTGGACAGGTTGTCTTTGCAAATCTCAGTGAGCGTCGGTGTGACATAATATCGACCAAGTGTGCTGCGAATTTGAACCCTGATAAAACTAGCGAATTGACAGAAGGGTTACGATTCGTCAGTTCCGGCTCGCGCGAGCTTCCGGAAGAACTCCTCATAGTCGATTTCAAAGGCAACCCTCGATCCCGGCCTTGCCCGTCCCCCACGTGCATCAAGCTCAATGTAACCCATCTCGCTAAGCTCTCGCAGGTCTGTCATGACACTACGGCGTGCTTTCCTTCTGAACTCTCGAATCCTTTCAATCTTGACCCAGTCGCCTTCTTGGAATGCAAGAGTCATCACCACTAGAAGAGTTGCTGCAAGCCTGTCCGGGAGGGGCGCGTCCTCGATTAGTAGGTTTCCTGCAGATTGAGTATCAAGATAGAATACATGACTCACGGGATTATGGTGAATGACGAGACCCACCGGTGCAATCATTTTATCAAGTTCAGCTAAGCGGTTGAAAAGGATGTGGCGCCCAATGTCCTCTGGCAGCCCGAGCGCATCAAGCATGTCATCAACTCCCGCTCCAATTGGATTGCCTGACCGTGTGAGGAGCTTCATCAGAATCGCGTATTCATTCATCACTCGTAGGGATTCCTTACAGCAATTAAACTTAGGCATGTTTGGCCTAGTATCGCGCTATCATGGCTCAGTATTCGCATCAGGGATTCAGCGCCTTGTCCCAGAACTTCTCGGTGAGAAAGCTCTCTGAGGCATTTTCAGCCATCTCGACAAACCGCCTAGAACTCATTGAGAATGATAGCACGTTGCTCGGAATCTTCCAGCGAAGCGACGGATCAATGCACCCAACGATTGCTTTTTCTTTCTCCAAGTAAGGCAGCGTCCATATTCCTTGACAGCCGGAGCAAAAGGGAATCGACACATTATCATTGGAGCCCTTATCATAATTCGCTAGCGTTGTCAGTCCCGCAATGGAAAGCCCACTGACCCAAAGAACTACTACTTCTATTTCTGTGCCGTCTTGGATGTCTGCAATTCGTTCAAGAATGAGATATTCCTTTTTGGCGGGAGTGACACGCACGTTTTCATAGAGTGCTTCTCCGAGCTCGGTTGTTTTCTTGAATTTCTCTCTAACCGTCACTGCTGCAATTATCCGGTCCTTCACGTTCGCAGGTTTATCAAAACCCAAGTAGCAGTTGCCAGCCATGCAACCTGAATGATGCGCTGAGAGACACAGCTTCTTTCCGCCTGCAATGCTTTCTAGGTGATTGAACATACAGGAACGTTCGTCATATCCATGTGTGATAGCATCCCCTGGCGGAGAATCTGAGAAATACCATCCCATAGCAGGTAGCTCAACAGGGATATAGTTCAGTAGATTATTCAGTTCCTTTTTCACCATAAGGGAATTCATTGCGAGAGAGGACTCCTCTTTTATGCATTTGAGTTGAAAGCAGAATCTCTATGAGAGAGGCCAACGATATGATATAAGGATATGTAACCAGTCAGGCGAGGTCGCATGCTCGATGGCTTACTCACTGCCATAGAAACAATCAAGTCCTGTCACACTCAGTAGGATTATGAGGATGTCTATCCTGATAGGACCGCATATCCCGAACTAGAGCGAAGTACCTCTCCGAGCTCGGGGGATAACTAGCAATCGAGTCATAGAAACGGCAGAAGGCAGATCCAGATGGTTTCGCAAATACAGGGAGTTGAAGGTATTTGTCTATGAGGCCCTGCAGAGCGTAGGCGAGTCCGCCGCCATGGAGAGGAGTTTGACGGAGAATGGTATCCAGCGAATTAAGGGTAGGTTTCAGTGGGAATATGGCGTTCAGGAGACATCGAGAATAGAGGGGAGCTCTTGCTCGAATTTGCCCTACGCAACATTAGCTCGCTTGGACTTCATAGAGTGTAACTGGAATCGCTCATTACACAGGGCCATGCTTCCCGGTAATTTTATACGGATACTGGCCGTTACATATGTAAGAGTGGCTATTGTCATTCTTTGGAGGTTCGTAATACGAAAAATTGTCAACGTAAGTTGATTGTAGTGTATATTGTGTTTCCCTTAGTGATACTTTCTTTTTCACTGGGAGCATTGATGGCTCTTTCAGATCCGCCCAATAATGGGATGGACTCGAAATCGCTGGCGGCATTCCCAACACTAGCGGAGAAGCCGGTTAGTGTGATGTGTCCTGATGAAAGCGGCGATGTACTTCAAGAAGCATTGGCTATCTATAGTCTCTTCTTGGACTATAACACAAAGTATTCTATAGATCGTCTATCAATCACCCCAGCTACAGGGGCATGCGCAACTCTTGGAATTATGAAGGGACTACTGAAGACAACTGACAGGATGCACCTTACGAGTCATGGGTCATGGGAAGAGATGATTGGTCCAAGGGTAAATATGTATGATGGCTATATACAAAAGAGCACTGTAGATACCTGGAGTCTTACCAAAGGTGCGTGCAAGTTCATCTTTCTAGATGCATGTGATAGCATGGGGCATGACGGTATAAATGATAACGCTCTTGCGGATGCACTAAGGACCTACACTTCAGTGCAACAGGTAGTCGGTTTCAAGACTGTTGTCGATGTAGCGTCTGCTGCTGCCTTGAGTGAGTCTTTCTGGATGTTTCATATAGAGTACACGTCCGATGGTGGGCTAGATACCTCGGCCTCATACGCTAACGCCAAGGAAAGATGTCAGAATGAAGTAGATATCATTAACAATGTTATCCCACTTGCTGTCGGCATTGGTTCAATGGGCGTGGGTGCTGCCGTTGCAGGGCTTGTTGGTCTTGCAGTGGGCAGTAAAGGGGCTGCCTTAATCAGCCTGTTGCTTAGTAGTATTGCAACCTGGGCTGGCGTGCAAACATTTACTAGCAAGCTCCAGAACGCAATCAATAATTTCGAAATTGATGGGACTGCAGTACCTAGTTTCGATTGGAGCGCTAGTAGTGGTGGGAGTGGCGGTGTTATACCACCTAGAATCACGCCAGACTAAAATCAACTGATGAATGAAAATGAGAGGGCATTATGCCCTCTCTGCTTTGATATGGCGACGGTAATGAAAGCGGACCAAAAGAGAAAGGATAGAGGTTTAGTGGTCTTAATAATCACTATTGTCCTCTTGATACCATCTGTCTCATCCGTGACGAGCGGTATGGGGCATGTGACGGAACCGAGAGATACGAGTATACTTTCATCTCATACAACCACCAGACGTCAAGCAGTTCTTGACTACATACAGGCACTCTACGTCCCCCAAGAAGGAAGATTCTATGGCTGGCTCCAAGACACTCCCACAGACCCCCGGATGGGTTCTTGTCCAAGCATCTACAATGTATATGACCCTTATACAATTCTTAAGCAGCTGGGCTGTACTGGAGTCATCGACTGGAGTAACTGCACGAAGTTTCTCATATCCCTCGTCAACACGGACCAGTCATCAGCCTTTTACGACTTGGTGAACCTCTCAAGACAGGATGGAGCAGCAAGTACGACATCATGTGATGCTGCAATCCAGTTATTCCCAGACCTTGGTCTTGGTGGCTACATACATGACGAAGTGATTGCATCTTATATTGCCAGGTGTCAGACATCTAGTGGCGGCTTCAATTCCATTGCATTTGTTGATGAGCCTGCGGAGATGGTCACGACTTGGAATGCGCTGCAGGCATTGAGCTCTATTGGAAAGATCTCAGCAATTGATAGCTCAGCAGCACTCAGCTATGTGCTCTCGTGTTACCATGCTGATGGTGGCTTTTCGAATACGCCTGACAGCGAGTCGGAGCCAGACGTAGTCCCGCTGGGGCTCTTCTGCCTGAATTACCTAGGGCGCCCTGATCTCATCAGGGTCCAGAACACCACTGACTACCTATTGCAGCATTTTGACAATGCTGGCACTACGCCTGGTGGTACGCTTGTCGATACAGAACGGTTTGTCTGGTCACTATTTACCCTTGGGACTCTTGACCGGATCGATGTTAACAGGACGCTCTCGTGGGTGATTTCGTGTCAGACCCATGATAATGGTGGTTTCCTCCCGTACCCAAGCTCCGATGTTGCGAGTGAACGTCTGGAGTGGATCAGGGCTGCTGTCCACATACTCTACCTCTGTAATCGGACTGACCTACTGGATGAGAACTTCACAGTGACAGAATACCCCAAGTATCAGGTTCCTCAATGGTATCTCAACTATGTCCAGGAGCACTTCGGGACTACTACAGACACAGGAGGTGGGCTCTTTCAGTTTTTGCCTAGAGTCAATATTGTAGGTATTCTCCTAGCTGCTGCACCTTATGCAGGACTCGCATTCCTGCTCAGCCTTCCAGCTGTTTATATTGTGGGGTCCAATAGACAAAAAAAGCTGAAGCGTCGTGAGCGTCGCGACAGACGCAAGCACATGAAAGCGTGATGGATGCTAGTGAAAACCACAGCTTTCCAAAGGAAATTAGAGGATACAACAGAATCATGCTATGCGCGAAGGCCAACAGAATCGGACGAGAAGCGGTCCGATCGGGAATAGAGATGTCCCCAATGACTTGAGGAAACGAGGGTATACTGTAGCAGCTGTGGGAATCTCTTCTAGAGGAGTCGTGTCAAAGCTGTATTCGCTATGCTGAGGGCGGGATTCACTGGGAGTCTGCGTCCGGGGAACAGAAGAACTGCAGTGGCATCTATTGGTCAAAGGAATCATCCACGAAATCGGGCGTGCGTAACTTTTAGAGAGTGTCGAGAGATGACTGCTAGTAAAGAGTCCCAAACAGCGTTAGAGATTTAACACGGAAACCGGACGCCCCAAACTTGCTGTAGCACTAGTTCGATTCAGTTTCTATTAAGTTCAAAGCTTGTGGCGTCACTATGAACTCTCCTTGCTCGCATTGAAGACAATGCTCTTCACAGTTATTGGAAACACTTGGCCTGATGAGAGAGGCGCGCCTATGTCTATCCAGTCTCCATTTTCAAGAAGGAGCTCATCAAGGCATATGAGATTGTGCTGAATCGATGTTTCTCGGCGGATCATCAGGCCGACCATTCTACCCATATCACCTGCAAAGAGCAGGACGACCATCTTCTTGGTCGCAACTGCTGTTGGCAGTGCTGCTTCAATTGCTTTCACGAATTCCTGCAACCAAGAATAGGACCTATATAGCGGGTCTCCGAAGTATAGGGCAACTATGTCCTTACCTTCCTCCATATCGAACAGGGCATATGTTCGCTTGACCTCCTTCTCCACAATTCCCGGCCCACAATTGTCAGTTGTGACATTGACTGGGATGACCGGGATATTTCTAATTGGGAATTCAATACTCTTGTCAAAATAGCAAGTGGACCCTGAAACAGATAGTGAAAATGCCCCAGCGCCAATGACGGTTGCTCGGATTTTGTTCTGTGGCTCGATAACCTTCAGACCCTTTGCTTCCACCAATGTCCTGATTTCTTCAGCGAGCATTCCTCCTATATCATCAAATGCCTCATTGCTTCCGAAGTACATCTCTGCAACACCTCCGGAGAACGAGTATGCATCTAATGGAATTGAGAAGTCCAAGTCATCAGTCATCATCAATTCCCTTGCGATAATACTTTTTGCGGGGCCTTGTATGACCTCCATTAGCGTTTCTGCGTAGACTCGAGCGATAGTCCTTGCATCTTCCTTGGCAATTGTGTCACCAACCTCGTAGTTCATCCCGAGTTCTTTCATCACAAACAGAGTTGGATCATCGATTCGCCAGACCTTGAGGTTCTTATCAACACCAAGCAAACGCCCTCCAATACTGATACTGGAAGTGCTCAGGACCTGTCCCTTGGAAGCTATTGCTAGCTTGCTGGATCCACCCCCGACATCAATACTCATGATTGTGCATTGCCGGGTTCTGGAGGTATCCACAACTCCACTCCCCCTGGCACTAAGAACAGCTTCTAGATTGGGGCCTGCGGTAGCACTGACGAACTTCCCAGATGCGGAAGCTAGGCGATCCACGATTTCAGATGCATTCCTTTTTCTTGCAGCTTCTCCCGTAACAATGACCGCGCCAGTTTCAATCAGCTCTGGTGACATTCCTGCTTTCTTGTACTCCTCTTTACAGAAGTCCACGACCGCGTCAATGTCAATTGTGTATCGGTCTATGAGTGGCGTAAAGATTATCGAGCTCTCATAGATAACCTCCCGATTTACCAGGTTGAAACGATTAGTAATGTTCAGAAAACTCGTTTCTCTCTTTAGAGTCAGTCTTGAGAAGACTAGATGAGATGTCGAAGAGCCGACATCAATGCCTACACTCAGGATTTTCATATAGTGGACATTATCGGCCGGAATATGACCCATTAGAAGCTCAACTGGCTCTATCTTCTCCTCCTCTCCGTATGTACCCCGGACTGGCTTTTCCTCTTGGGCTCTGAGTATCCGCATATTCAGTTCCTGTCCACAGTGCTTTGGAATGTCGACTGTGTCCTCCGATGTCAGGATCTCTCTCTTCTTCTCATAGGGGACTTCGATTGCTCGCCCGCAGACAGCGCAAGTGAAAACAATGCTGAATGACTGGTCACTACCGGGCATGGTCGGACCCCGTTTCTTCGTAGGAGCCTTCTTCTTTCGTCGGTTTGCCCCTTCCCACATGGCCTTGAACATGTACAGCATCATTGTGAGGAGATTGTCATATTCTTCACACGGTTCCAGTACAGATGATAGCGCAGGCTTGAATGAGACTATCAGTCTTCGAATCCCCTCGATTTCGGAGAGGTCCGATATCCCCCCTTCATTGAGAAGCTCATCATAGATCCGTTCAAAGGACGAAGACATTTTCTTGGCTTGTTCTGTGAAGTGCTTCTCAAAGAAGTCATTCACAGCTGAAATGACATCCGGCTTTATATTCGTTACAGAGTCTTCAACCATGAGTGTCCATCTGCCAGCTAGGTGTCTGCAAAATGTGTAATGAACAGATGGCATATTAACATTACATTAATATACTAATTAATACAATATTGTATTATGTCCACTCGAAGGAAGGAATCTGGCGTGCGAAAGCCTCGTCGGACAAGGACACTTACTGAACGCGCACAGTCGATTTTCAGATTCATCGAGATGCAAGAAGGACCGTTTCCGAAGTCAGAACTACAAAGGATTGGTTTCAATCCGACTACCGCCGAGAGTTGGATTCGCTTGATTGAGTTCATTCAGAGTCAGCCAAGGATCAAGGTAGCGAAGATGGGCTCATCAGTTTATGTAGAGAAACTTGAGAACAAGTACCTAAGCATGCTAAGAAAACGAGTTCTGGATTCAAGTCTATCTCTGAGAGAGAGAACACAGACGATGGATGACTACATCAATGCGCTTCTTACTCTGGAGAAGATTGAGATAGGCAGGATTAAGAAGTGAAAGCCATTCTTCACAGGTTTCTGAAACGCCAATAGTACGAAAGAGTAACTCCACTTTTGCAGGTATGGTAGTCACAAATTGTGACCTTATTCAGTGACCCCATAATGTGGCTCCGCTATATATACTAAATTTGGCCAGTATTTCTTGTGAAATATCATGGCTCTAGCAACTAATAACCGGACTCGCCTCGTGAAGAAGGACATCCATGTCATCTCGACCCGCGCAATAGGCTATGCCTACGTAACTGTTGTGAGG
>CAYPUO010000050.1:0-10028 GCA_964413775.1 uncultured archaeon | reverse complement strand
GCAGCTATCTCCACATTTGGCTTTACTGTGAATCATCAATTCCTGAATGACTATCGCCTTCCGACACCCACAAACTGGACTGATTTGGCTCAGCCCATCTATGGAAGTCTGCTTCCTAACATACCGACAATTGCCATGGGAAATGCTCCGGATACGACCTCCAATACACGTATCTATGAGATTATTACCCAGGGAATGGGCTGGGATACAGGATGGACAACTCTTGCACGGATGGCCGGAAGCTCCAATATCTACGGCGGCTCAGTTGAAACACAGAGCGCTGCTGAACAGGGGCAGGTTGGCATATCCATGTCAATTGACTTCTATGGATATCAGACTCAATACAAGAATCCTGACTGTGAATATATTCTGCCTGAAGGACAGTCCATTGTTAACGGCGATCCAATAGCGATTGCCAAGGGCACTGCGCACCTCGACTATGCTGAAGCATTTCTCGACTTCGTTCTGTCTGACTATGGTCAGTCTCTCTGGTTAGATCCATCAATCCGTAGAATGCCTGTGCTTGCAGGTGCGTTTCAGGAACCACTTGGACTTGCTGCACCAGACCTCTATGCTGTGTTCAATCAGACCATTCAAACAGCTGGTATTGACTTCAACGACACACTGTCACTAGAGCTCAACGCTGCACTCATCTACTACTTCGAGGCTGTCTTTACTGACGCTCACACAGAGCTTGTTGACTGCTGGAACGCAATCGTGCAAGCGTACTATGCCGGTAAAATCGATATGACACAACTGAACCAGTACGCTACAGAGATGGGGACGCCGGTTACTGCAAAGGATCCGAACACCAATCTCAATCAGAAGTTCACCTTGGAGTATGCTAAGTCCATTGACAGCAGTCTAATCTACGACGCGAGTTTCCTATCCTCAATGCAGAGTGCTTGGATCACCGCGGCGAAGAACCAGTATAACAGCGTGGCTGCAGAGATAGCCGCCTTGCCCTAAGGAGACCTATTGCTTTGTCAGGAGAGGAAAAACCAACCCCGCCTGACACATCAGTAGAAGAGCCGGAATTAATTCCGGCTGCTCCTCTGGAGCAACTGAGCTACTATGTTTCTAGTGGTGAGTCTGGAGTATCCTTGAGTACAAGGTTTGTAAAACTAGTCCGCAGATTTTGGGTTCCCCTCACATTTCTAATTGTCATGGGTGTTGGCGGCTACGGAACACTCTTAATCTGGGGGATTAACCCGGGAATTCAATACCTTGTTGTCATAGCGGTTCTATTCGTTTACAGAAGGCCGCTGAAGAGCGCATTAACAAGTATTGTGAATTTCGTCCTGCATCCTCACTTCGACGGGCAAGGGACGGTGTCGTCATTTTGGCAAGGTGTCACGAGGCTGAGAAGAGAGATGGACCATCTCTCATGGGTCCAGCTAATTGCAGTACTTGTTGCCTTTGGAGCCTTCCTGATTGCCCCTCTCCTGAGTGTTGCGTATACATCCTTTTTCGACCCTCATACAGGTCTTCCCTCACTATACCATTTTGTTGACCTCTTTTCGAATTCTAATTTCTGGCCATGGCAATATAACCCCGATACCGGTCAATGGGTATCATATGCTAATCTCCGTACGGTAATACCCCCTAGTGGTGCCAGCGATTTGATGGTAATCCAGGGTTGGGACCTTGGTGCTGTCCTGAACTCGATTTATGTTGCTATAATCGTCACAGCCTTCTCGGTTATCTTGGGAGTTTTCTTTGCATTCATAGTTGCTCGGTATGATTTCTTCGGAAAGCGAGTCATTCGCACGGTCCTAATCTTTCCTATTCTTGCAACTCCATTCGTTGGGGCGATTGGAATCAAGTACTTTATGGGTCGAGCTGGATTCTTCAACAACTTGTTCTACACCGCTCTGCATATCATGCCGTATAGAGTTGAGCTCCAAGGGTTGGCCGCCATTATCTTCGTGCAGTCGCTGTCCCTGTTTTCGTTGGTGTATCTCAACGCCTATTCGTCCTTTATGGGGATTGATCCTTCTCTTGAAGAACAAGCGGAAAACCTGGGCGCAACCGGGTTCAAGCTGTTCAGGTCAGTCACGTTGCCTCTAGCCATGCCCGGTATTCAGGCAGGGGCAATCCTGACCTTTATCCTGAGTCTCGAAGACCTTGGCAGTCCAATCGTGTATCAGGAGTTTCAACAGGCCCGTAAGACGCTTGCATTTCAAGTGTTTAGTAGCATAGCAACTCAGTCAGGTGCCGTCGACCCCAAGGGTCCCGCGATGGGAATTATTCTACTAATCTTTTCAGTTGTTGGATTTCTGACCATTAGAAAGTATGCCTCACTGAGGTCTTATGAGTCTGGAACAAAGGGAGGCCAATGGAATCCTAGGACTAGAAGACTGAAGGGCAGAACGACCATTCTTCTCTACGCGGTCCTAATCCCTGTCCTCTTCTTGGCTCTGATTCCTCAAATCAGCGTTATAGTTCTATCATTTACCGGAAGTTGGTCCACCAACGGAATACTCCCCGAGGTATGGACTGTACACAACTATGATGTCCTTTGGGCATACCCTGATGTGACTAGGTCGATTCAGCTGACACTAATCTATGGAGTAGTTGCAACAGTCTTCATAGTCCTTCTTGGGACAAGCGCAGCATATATCATTGCACGGCGCGACATACCCGGAAAGACTGCATTTGATTTGCTTGTCACATCGCCAATAGCCCTGCCGGGCATAGTTCTTGCTACAGGCTTTTTCACATTGTTCTACAATACGCCATTCTTTATGCAAGGAGTGAAGTTCCCCGCGGGTCCGTGGTTTCTTATCACGGTTTCCTATATGATTCGGAAGTTTCCGTTTACAGTACGTGCGGCATATGCAGGGCTGCAGTCGACTCCTGTTGTACTGGAGGAAGCGTCTCTGAATGTGGGCGCAACCCGAAATCAGACCTTTGCGAAGATCACAATGCCATTGATTGGCGTGAGTGTCCTTGCAGGCGCGTTGCTATCGTTTGTCTACTCGGTGAGTGAAGTGAGCACAAGTCTGATACTTGGCAGTGTTGGGATGGAGCAAGCGCCTATGACATTCTGGACAAAGGAAGTCCTCGAGGGGACGGGATTGTATGGCGGTGCATACCATGCAGCCACATTAGGCGTACTTATGATGGCGCTACAAATGGCAGTAATAACTGTCACAAACAAGATACTAGGAACTCGCTCATCAGCGATGACAGGAATATGAGGTGTGGAAAATGGTTGAAATAAAACTGGAAAAGCTACGCAAGACCTTCGGTGAGGTCGTTGCAACCGACGAAGTGACAATGACACTGAGGGAAGGTGAACTCTCGACACTGCTTGGCCCATCTGGGTGCGGTAAGACGACTCTCTTGCGTCTCATTGCTGGCTTCTATCAGCCTGACTCGGGACACATATTCTTTGATGAGCGGGATGTGACGCGGCTGCCACCTAATAGGCGAAACACAGGGATGTGTTTTCAGAACTATGCACTGTGGCCACACATGTCCGTACACGACAATATTGCCTATGGACTCAAGCTCAAACGAGTCAAGGGCATGAAGTACACTCGGGCCGCCATAGATAAGCGGGTCAACAACGCCCTCGACCTTGTCCATCTTGAGGGGCTTGGGGAGCGTCGTGTTCACCAGTTGTCAGGCGGGCAACAGCAACGTGTTGCCTTAGCACGAGCCCTCGTCATCGAGCCGGATGTACTCCTATTGGATGAGCCACTCTCCAATCTAGATGCCAAGCTGAGGAACGAGATGCGAGAGGAAATCATCCGTATCCAAAAGGAGCTATCAATAACAACGGTATATGTTACCCATGACCAGCATGAGGCACTCAGCATATCTGACAGGGTTGCAGTAATGGACAGAGGGTACGTTCAGCAGTTCGCATCGTCTCGTGAGATATATGAGAATCCTCAGACTGTGTTTGTTGCTGATTTCATCGGGCAGTGCACCTTTATTGAAGGTGTAATCTCGGATATCAACGAGTATCTCTGTGTTGAGTTGCCAAGTGGTGAGAGAATCGTTGGGAAGACATCGGTTGAGGGTTATCCCTATGAAATTGGTGAGAAGGTCAAGTGCGCAATGCGTCCGGAAGACTTGCATCTCAAACGAATGGGCTCTGATGACAACAAGATAACTGGAACAGTCACTAGGACTATCTATGTTGGAACCGCCCTCGAAGTGTATTTCCAAGTTGGCGATATTGATGCCCAAGCACTTCTGACGCCAGAGTTCCAGACTAGCATAGGAAGTCAAGTCACTCTCTTCACTCCACGTTCACAAGTAATGGTACTGCCGATTGGCGGCGTTGAGGCCTTAAGAAAGGTCCCAGGGCATTACATGTTTGATGGGTCAAGTGTAGAGTCTACCGCTTCGAATGTCTAGGAACTACAGCTACGCCCCTACTGAAAGCAAGCATTTCGGGTCCCGTTAGTAGGGCTCGACCAGTGGCTAATAGAGATGATTCTCTGTTGACAATGAGGACCTCCTCACCTGCCAGAAGTTCTGGACTTGCCTGTATAACGAATTTCGCGAGAGCTGATTTTCCCTCTACAACAAACTCAGCGGCATCATCGTCCACAACTACAATGTAATGGTCGCTTATACCGGCGTTCTGGAGGACCAATCCTCCCCTATAAGTAGGGGTAAGCAGTCCAGTTGTTGGGACAAGGGTGAAGGCAATTTCATCTCCAAGCTGCACATATCTTATTTTGCATGTTTTCCGTGATGCTTTCAGCTGAAGATCTTCAGAGTTCAGCAAGTCTTCAGGGACAATCTTCCATTGATACGCGAATAGTGCCCTTAGCTTTCTCGCGCCGGGTTCTTCAAGAGCATCCGGATACGCATCAAGTTTGCCTATCCCCTTCTCGACGCCCTCGACTTCATTGACATGAAATGCTTCCTTGAGGTCCACCACGACATCATTCAGTGGATTGTTTCGGGCAATCCAGATCATCTCCTGTGGGCTCAGTTTCTGGATTAGTTCTTTCGCCCTTGAAACCACATTATGAAGAGTTATGGAATCAAGACTTCGAGGGAATATACTCTGCTGTGAGGGATGTACATGTTCGAGTTCCCATGGGATCATTCCAATAGGCGTGATAAATGCAAGAACAACATCTGCTGGCGCCTTTTTCCGTATTATTGAGGTCAGAGCATTCAGCGTTTCTGAAAACGGAGTGGTTGCCATATCAGGAACCAGTACGAGCAGTCTTGACCGCACGTACGGATATGTTGTAGCAATGCGATGGTGGAAACGACGAAAGACAGGTAGTAAGGCTGTTTCTGACCCCGTGTAGAATATAGAACCCGCAGTTCCAACAGGGTCTGATGCTAAAATCTGGTCTGATGCTTCAAGCATGACTTGGAATGCTTCAAAGAGCTCAGGATGGCTTCTTGCCCGAATAGCTGTCAGTTCCATTAGCTTTCCATGAGCAATAGCTTGTCGCACACGTCGAATTTCAGCCGCACTTGTGTAGAGATTATGTTTCATCAGCTGAAGGTTTCTCTCATCTTTCTTGAGGCCCTTCAGCTCTTCTGCTGTTGTATTGCTGCAGACTGGACATTCACAGGGCAGTTCAGTAAGATTCTCCAAATGCATTGTCCCAGTAGGAAAGAGCATTCTACCCGCTTCCGCGAATTTTGCATACGATGCGGAATCAAAGAAGTCACAGCCTAGGAGTGCCGCCTGCGCAAACATCATTGGATGGCCGCAGCCAAAGAGATGTACTGGCCTGTCTGGTGGGAGGTGTTTCTTGACTGCGAGGACGGCTCTGACGATATCCGCATATCGATATCTCTCCATCAGGGGTACTATCCCTCCAATTGGGTAGACATCAAAACCTAGCTGTGCCATCTGTCTTGCGGAGTCTTCTCGCAGGTCCGGATAGACGCCTCCCTGTACAGTGCCAGCTAGCAACATGTCCCCTTTTCTCGATACAGACATCTGAGCTCGTTCCAGAGAGAGCCGCACGTCTTCCTCAACCCGTTTTTTACCTACCTCTGGATCCGAGAACACATCCAAAATCGTTCCGATATCAGATCCGATGTTCTTCTGGAATTCTAGGATTTCTAGCGGGTCTATCTCCTTAGTAGGAAGGTCGTGAAAATACATTTGAAAGGTCCCAGAGTCTGTCATAACCGGTCCGTTGAACTCTAGTAGGCCATGAACGCCATCTCTGAGTGCAACGTTTCTAAACTTGTCTTTCGACTTGATGATGTATGAGTTCGTAATAACCATTTGAAAGCCGAAGTTGCTGACAAGGTCAGATGGCTTGATCTCTGATTTGCCCGGATGTACGACTGGCATGAGGAGGGGAGTCCGTACAGTCCCATGCTTCATGGTAAACTTACCGAGTCTTCCCATACCATCTTTGGCCTTAATCTCAAATCGACTCATCAGCGTTCAAATGATGCCTCTTTCTCTCAGCAATGAACCTTTTGCTTCGGCACACAACACACACTTTAAGACCAGCTGTTGTAAGCGGCTGGTCGATGGAATCTCAGACAGCTTTGTTAGTCCAAAGGCGAACCAGCGGAGAACCAGACCTTCTCTCGGAGTTCGAAGCAATTGCAACAACGGCAGGCTATTCTGTTGTTGGTACGTTTGACATAGTGAGCCCTCCGTCTGCCAAGTTTGGAATCAGTAGTGGCAAGGTTGAGGAGATTGCTACTCTAATTGAAGTGGACTCGCCAGACTTCATCTTGTTCTCTCCATCGCTCCGGTCGAGTCAGGTATTTCGTCTAATGGAACAATGGGAAGTTGAGGTGCGTGATAGGACTCAGGTCATCTTAGAGATTTTCGACAAACACGCCCGAACACAACAGGCGAAGTTGCAGATTGAGAAAGCAAGGCTGGAATACGAGCTACCGTTTGAACGACAAAAGATTCGGATTCGTCTCCAGCACGAACATACTGGTGACCGCCCTACAGCTGACCAAGTCGGTGCTGGAGAAGACTTGCTTACAAAGAAAATGTCCGAGATTCGGCACAGGATTGGGCTCATAGAGGCCAAATTACAGAAGATATCAGAGATACAGGAACTCAAGAAGAAGCGGCGAGCTAATGAAGGCTTCCTAGAGATTACCATTGCAGGTTACACAAATGCGGGGAAGAGCACACTGCATCACGCTCTCACCGGTTCGGGTGTTGAGATTGCTGACCACCTGTTCACTACCCTTTCAACAAAGGCTGCAAGACTAGAGTCAAAGGCCAGACAGATTGTGCTGTCTGACTCGGTTGGATTTATCAGTGATTTACCAGACTCGCTCTTGCAGGCATTCAACACCACCTTGATGGAAATCACAGACGCGGATGTGATTATTCTTGTGGTCGACGGAGCTGACCTGATGGATGAAATCGAAAGGAAGCTCGAAACGTGCCTAACTACCTTTGCAGACATTGGTGCAAATGGGGTTCCCGTTGTTATCGCACTGAATAAGATAGATCTGCTTTCAGAAGAGGAGCTGTCTCAACGACTTGATGTGGTCCGCCCACATGCGAGTTCTGTCATTCCAGTGTCAGCTCAAGAGCGCATCAATCTGGAAGACCTTGTCAAGGCAGCCGAGGCAGAGCTGCCAGCTCTGTTCAGATTTCAAATCCATTTGCCATATGGTGATGAAGGCATGTCTCTTCTGTCATGGATCCATGAGATGGGGGCTGTGCATGGTGAGCAGTACACCGAGTCCTGTATGGAGATTGATGCAGAACTGAGCATGGAACTTGCCCAAAAGCTTATGCAAATGCATCCGCATCTTGAGATTGAAAGAGTCACAGGATAGTCTTGGGTGTTTCAGCAAAGATGATATGCAGGCAGAACGAAGGCTTTTGCTAGACAACTTGGATGTGAGGCGACCTGTACCGTTCAGCTTTGGAGTATCTCTTCGAAGAAAACAAGTTCATTGTCACAGCTGAGATTAGGCCGCCAAAAGGTGTTGACTATCAAATCCTTATCGAACGCATTCGAATTGTCAAGGACTATTGTGATGCAATCAATATCACGGATAATGTGCGAGCAATCCCCATGATGAGCAGTCTCGCCTGTGCCCATTTTGTTATAGAAGAGAATGCTGAACCAATAATGCAGATGACTTCTCGGGACCGAAACCGGATTATGTTTCAAAGCGACCTATATGGGGCATATGCACTTGGTGTCCGCAACGTTGTGTTCATGAGAGGAGATGATCCAAGTCTTGGGACGCATCCAAATGCCAAAGGGGTATATGATCTCGATACTAGTCAAGCCATCTCTCTGGCAGTGCATCTTGAAGAGGGTGCTGATCTTGCAGGTGATGAACTAGAGGGCAGCCCATCCTTCTTTATTGGATCTACATTTAATCCATTCAAGGAGCCGCAGCATGAGGAATTGGCAAAGATTGAGCGAAAACGGGATGCAGGAGCTCAGTTTTTCCAGACACAGGCGGTCTTTGATCTTGACAGGTTTCAGGACTTCATGGGAAGCGTTCAGCAACTTGGCATCCGGACTCTAGCCGGAATCATCCCTCTTAGGAGTCCAGAAACAGCTGAATTCATGGATAGCAATGTAGAGGGTATCTGTATTCCTCAAGAGTACATTGCCCGCCTGAAAGATGCCGCTGATGGTCTTGATGAGGCTGATGCCTCTAAGGCTTATGAGGAAGAAGGCCTGAAGATAGCTCTCGAGCTCATCGAAGCTGTTAAGAGAGTGCAAGGTGTCTGCGGCATACATATCATGGGTGTAGCTTGGACTGAGAGTGTCCGTCAGATTGTTCGGGCTGCAGCGCTGTATCCGCGTCCAAAACGAGGTAAATAGAGTGTTTGTATTCAAGAAGGAGCAACAGGTCTTTGACTTTGGCGGCATCCGGTTTGGGGGTAATCCTGGTGAGAACCCCACAGTATTGGTAGGTGGGCTCTTCTTCAAAGGGCAGGAGATCGTCAATGACACCAAGTCAGGTACATTCGATAAGGCACTTACCAAGGACTGGATTGATACAGCGGAGTCTATGTCTGAGCGTACTGGTCATCCGCTTGTCCTTCAAATCTATGGGCGGACCCCCGAGGCGATGGAAAACCACATTCCATGGGTTCTAGAGAATTTCGACGGGCCAATCATCTTTGAGTCTATCAATTCACGAGCACGGATTAGGTCCGTTGAGATGTGTGAGGAAGAGGGTCTATCTCAGAGAGCTATCTACAACAGCGTGAATGTGTCTCTGACCGATGAGGAAAAGGAGATACTGGCTCACTCATCTCTCGATATGACTGTTGTTCTAGGCTGGTCGCCGCGTACGACTTCACTCCCCGAACGAATGAGCGTAATTCAGGACCTCATTACGACTTCGAGCAAACTGGGATTCACAAAAATGCTTATCGACCCAGCAACAATGCCTGTGGGCGCTGGATATGGTCTAGACTATAGGACTGTGGTTGCGGTAAAGTCAGAGCTGGGACTCCCAACATGCTTGGCACCTGACAATGCCCCTTCTGCATGGAAATTCCTTAAGGAACCTGAGTTCAATGATGAGTCGTTGTACATGTCTTCGGCCGTTGCGGCTGCGACAACAGCGCAGCTATTTGCTACGGACTGTATCATGTTTGGTTCGCTTGCTCGTAGCAGAGAAGTCTTCACTGCAGTTTCGCTCATTGCAAACGCCATATCTGCCGGTGTAGCTGAGTCGTACAGAGCACTTGGAATCAAGAAGACTCTCTTTAGCCCACCAACTTTCGAATAGAGGTCTTATAATGACGGAAGAATCAAAAAGATGGCCCCCGGTTCCGGGCGACTTCGAGGTTGGTGATCTGAAATCTTCTATAGCCATCTGTACGCTCGGAAAGAAAATAGATGTCCCCGCCTCATATGCAATAATCGGTACATGTAAGACTGAGAACATCGGGATTGAACGCGTAATCATCAATGTCATCTCTAATCCACGGATTAGGTATCTAGTACTGGCGGGGCCCGAGGTTCCTGGTCATCATACTGGTTCATCGCTTAGGAGCCTCTATTCAAATGGCGTAGACAATGATACGCATCGAATAATCTATGCCTCTGGTGCCATCC
>CAYPUO010000049.1:0-10042 GCA_964413775.1 uncultured archaeon | reverse complement strand
GGACGAACGAACGAAGGGAGAACTAATCTATGCGAATTTCCAGACTGTCCAAGATGTCCTTCAAACAATAGATAGCGCCAGAACAAATGGTCTGACATGGCCTGAGATCATTGACAGAATTGAAGATGGAAAGGTCAAGGGCAATCAGACTGCGCTTCTAGTCAAGAAAGTCAGTCCCTCTCAAGCAGAAGTCGTTGTCAATCTTCATGATGTAGATGTTTCACTCGACATAAGATTGAGTGCGCAGGACAATGCTTCCAGTGCCTACGAACAAGCGAAGAGATCAAGTGCCAAGGTAGACGGCGCACGTAAGCAGATTGAGAAGACTGACCAGAAGATCAAAGAACTGGGTACTGAGGCAATCCAGCATGTAACGAAAAAGACCCCTCTCAAGATAAGAAAGAAGAGATGGTATGAGAAGTTTCGTTGGTTCATGTCGTCTGAGGGATATCTGGTTCTTGGTGGGAGAGATGCCAAGAGCAATGAGAGACTTGCCAAGCGACATATGACACCCAATGATGTGTTTCTCCACGCGTCTATCCATGGAGCACCATATGTCATTATCAAGGTCCCTGATGTGCCACCAGATGAGAAGACTCTCAGAGAAGCGGCACAGTTCGCCATAACATTTTCCCGTGCTTGGCAAGATGGACTGTCCAGTGGTGATGCTTATTGGCTGCCACCAGAACAGGTCAGCTTCACACCCCCATCAGGAGAGTATCTTCCTACTGGGGGCGTCATGCTATACGGAAACAAGAACTACATCAAGGACGCTGCAGTGGAGCTTGCAGTAGGGCTGATTCTAGAAGATGAGAACGCAATTCCAATGTCAGGCCCGCCTACTGCCGTTGAAACTCAGTGCAGTGTCTATGTGAAGGTCATGCCTTCTGATGACAAGAAGGGGCAATTGGTCAAGGACATTATCAGGTATCTGCACAATGCCCTGCAGGATGAACAGAAGCACCTTTTGGAACAGATACCCCAAGAGGACATTATGCGCCTGCTTCCATCGGGAGGCGGCAGGGTAGTAGACTAGACCACAGGCTGTGTCATCGGTCATCTACAGACACACTTAAGAATAAACTCAGAGAGTCTGAGCTTGTATCAGAAACCTAGATTGGAGGCCAATTAGTGACTGAAGCAACGACGTCCATGGCAGTCAAAGAAGTCATGTCGACCAATGTTGTGACAATGCCACCTGACGCGTCTGTGTTTGATGTGTCAAAAGCGATGGCAGAGATGGACTTGGGTTCCATCGTAATCGTTGAGGGACACAACCCGATTGGAATTATCACTGAGGCAGATATCGTAAGACGAGTTGTTGCTGGAGGGAGAGATGTAAAGACCACCAAGGTCAGTGAGATCATGACTTCTCCGCTGATATATGTGGACCCCAACACTCCTCTCACCGAAGCAATGCGAGTTATGGCCCGAAGTAACATTAGAAGGGTTGTGGTACTCAAGAACAGTGCTCTTTCGGGCATTATTACATCTCGAGATATACTCAAATGGTCCCCAGAACTAATAGACATCCTAGTCGAGTCACTTAGACTCAGGAATGGCGAAGATGAGCCGGATGAGTTTGAGGAGGATGAACTGGAGGAGCACGGAGGTATCTGCGACAGCTGTGGAGAGTATTCCACAGACCTTGTGTTTGAAGATGGTCGCTATCTCTGTGAAGCATGCAGAGAATAAGAGGCCACAAACTAATCCTATTAATATGATACACACTGATTATTATCAGGAGGCCACATGTTGGAAGTAAGTCAGATTATGGTTGAACCGGTTACAATCGATAAAGACCAAAGGTTATCCTATGCTCTTGAGCTCATGGAGAAGAAAGATTGCGACAGATTAGTTGTTATGCAAGATGACAAGGTGGGCGGGATTCTTACATACGCTGACATTGCTGATAGACTGAGTGTTAGCAAGGTAGTAGCAGTTTCCATCGGAAGACTCCACGTGTCAAGTGCTATGAGTGACACCGTGATCACTGTGCAGGAGAACGAAGAGTCGACTGTTGTGGCCCAGCTCATGATTGATCGAGGCATGAGTGGGTGCCCAGTCCTTGACAAAGAGGGAGCGCTTGTCGGTATTGTAACAAAGAGAGAGATAACCCACCTCATGGACAAATTCTCCGATGTCCCCGTGGATGACCTTATGACAACCGAGGGACTATTGACAGCAAATCCAGTAGAACGCCTCGTAAGAGCACGTCTCGAGATGCTGAACAGAGGCTACTCGGGATTACCTGTCACAGATGGACAGAGGGGCTTGGGCTATCTTACTGAGAGAACAGTTGCAACCGCGATGGCGAAATTCAGCGAAGAAGTCCCAGATAAGTATCGCTCGAATCAAATCCGGCTACTACGTGTTGTGGATGCAATGATCCAGCAACCCCCTCTCATACAACAAGGGACATCGGTTTCGGAAACCGCGAAGACTATGCTTCGCGCACGCCTGAACAGTCTCCCGGTCGTTGCAGAAGGGAATCTTCTTGTTGGTGTGATAAGCGCAACAGACTTCACACGGTTTGCAGCAAACAAATTCAAGGTTCCTGAAAGAAGCAAGTAAGTCGCAATAGCCTCTCTTGCATAGAGGACGATGATTGAAGTGCCCCCTGAACTCCTGCTAAAGAATGGTATCATCATTAGAAACGGCAGGGAGATCATGCGTTCGGTAGCAGTTCAGACAGGCAAAATCGAGGGAGTCTATGAGTCAGGCATGGAGCCACCTTCTGAGACCGTGGTCGATTGCAGAGGTCTGTATATCCTCCCCGGCGCCATCGACATGCATGTTCATTTACGCGACTTGGGCGAGGCTGACAAGGAAGACTACTCCAGTGGTACCAAGGCCGCAGCTGCTGGTGGAGTGACGACTGTTGTCGATATGCCTAATTCGAAGCCACCAGTGCTAAGTCAGGAAGTGCTCGCTATCAAGATTGAGAGAGCAAGACGCCGACGATATGTCAACGTCGGGTTCTATGCAGGAATCCCTGCGAACGTATCGGACTTCCGCAGTCGTATAAAACAAGACATCCTTGGACTGAAAGTATATCCCCACTCTCCATTGTCCGCCGAAGCCAAGTACGATACGACGAGGATAAAGTCATGTATGCATCTGGCACAGCAGAATGACTTGCCGCTCTTGTTTCATCCTGACGCAAGCGACTCCATGGCTAGACCTATAGATGTGGAACAGTTCTTTGAAACTCATAGTTGCAGAAGCGAGGTGGACTCGATTTCCGCGTTTATTGCTGCTCAAAAGGAAACAGGAGCTAGAGTCCATGTCTGTCACGTGAGCTGTGCATCTTCAGCCCGCCTCATTACCAATGCTCGCGCTGAGGATAGAATCACGGCTGAGGTCACACCTCATCACCTCTTCCTGTCAGGTGCTGATTTCAGCAATGTCGATGGCACCGCCAAAGTGCTGCCACCACTACGCTCACCGAATGATAATCAAGTGCTAAAAGATTCACTCCTCAAATGCGCCATTGATGTTGTTGTTTCTGATCATGCGCCTCACACTGCCCTAGAAAAAAAGAGACATTTCATGAACGCACCATCGGGTGTTCCAGGCCTCGAAACCACCGTGCCTTTGCTGTTGACCGAGGTGTTTCAAGGACGCCTTTCATGGGTCGAATATCTTCGTGTCTGCAGTTCAGGGCCTGCCAGACTCCTGGGCTTAATCGGCAAGGGACTGCTAAGTAAGGACTATGATGCTGACCTAGTTGTTGTGGCGAAAGAGGATTGGACTATACAGGGCAAAGAGTTCCAGTCAAAGGCAAAAATCACGCCGTTTGAGGGAGTGACTGTGAAGGCAAGACCGGTCATGACAATTGTTTCAGGCGAAATCGTCTATGACCACGGGAAGTTCAAAGTGGGTCCAGGAAGTGTCGGGACTGTCCCAGTCCGCTCTATCGCCAGACCACGAAACACATAACCAGATGAGTCGTTATGGTTGATGGGCGATTCATTTGACTAGTGCATATTCGGATGAGGATGGGATGTTCCTTGTTCAACTCGCAAGGAAGACCGTCGACTCATACGTGAAGAACCAAGAGAAACCTGAAGCTCCTGCAGATACGCCCGGGCATCTCCGAAAGAAATCAGGTGTCTTTGTGACTCTCAACTCTGTAGCCGGAAACAGCGTGCAGTTGCGGGGATGCATTGGACGCCCGTATCCAACACAGGAACTGGTGGAGGCAACAATAGATTCAGCTATTGATGCCGCCTTCAATGACCCACGATTCAGAAGAGTAGGCACGGATGAACTGGATTCACTAATTGTCGAACTGAGCGTTTTGACCCCACCCGAGAAGCTCACATACTCAGATCCTCAAGAACTCCTTAATCTGGTACAGGTGGGACGAGATGGACTGATTGCCTCACGGGGGATGTTCAGGGGCCTGTTGCTCCCACAGGTGCCTGTTGAGTGGAAATGGGAAACAAAGGAGTTTCTAGAACATACCTGCAACAAGGCGGGACTACCACTAAATGCATGGAAGGACCCTGCCACAGAGTTTATGGCGTTCCAAGCAGAGATATTTGGCGAGGAAACGCCTCACGGAAAGATTGTACGAAATCCGGACCATCCACGGTGTTGAATGAGAGATGTCATTAGTCGCGCGACCACCCCCTGAGGTTATCAGGAAACTTGAGGAGTTCTTGAGAGAAGATATTCGCACTGGAGATATAACAACAAATGCAATGGAACCCTTGCAGGAAGACGCAACAGGTACCATCTTCTCCGGAGAGAGGGCAATACTGGCTGGCGTAGAAGAAGTTGCAGCAATTGCAGATTTGACAGGACTACTGTATGAGGTGCTCTCTTACGAAGGGAACTGGGTTGAACCCAGACAGCCTGTCATGCGTCTTATTGGGCCGGTGAAGACGGTGCTTACAGTTGAGAGAGTCTGCCTGAACATAGTCCAGCGTATGAGTGGGATAGCTACTAAGACGTACAACATGGTGAAGATTGCGAGAGCAATCAGTCCCAAGATCATCGTGGCAGCAACTAGGAAGACCACACCGGGTTTCAGATACTTTGAGAAACGAGCAGTGAAGATTGGCGAGGGTGACCCACATCGCTATGCACTGGATGACATGGTCTTGATCAAGAACAACCATGCCGATGTTGTTGGAGGTATCACAGAGGCCATCAAGATGGCAAAGAGAGCAGTTTCCTTCTCTAAGAAGATATC
Organism: uncultured archaeon; assembly: GCA_964413775.1. Classification (GTDB taxonomy): domain Archaea; phylum Asgardarchaeota; class Thorarchaeia; order Thorarchaeales; family Thorarchaeaceae; genus MP5-2226. The sequence continues at coordinate 4,839 of CAYPUO010000049.1, read as the reverse complement.
TTGTGAGGCCAGAAACACGGATGAAGCGATGCAGGCAGCATTAGCGGGTGCGGATATTATCCTGCTTGACAACTTCAAGGCAGATACTATCAAGGAGTTCATCAAACTGCTTGAAGAGAGAGGCCTGAGAAACAGGGTGCTCCTTGAGGCCTCAGGCAATATGGATGAGAACAATCTAGCAGAATATGCGGCATCTGGAGTGGACATCATCTCATCCGGCGCACTGACACATTCCTACAGGTCCGCAGACTTCAACATAAGGATAGTTCTGAACAAGTAGCAGTCATTGTATGCTGACATCAGAGAGATGAGTCTATCAAATCTAAGTTGGTATTGAGTGAGTTCCAGGTTTATTCTATTAACGATGAATTGATATGCCAATGGTACCAATTGATAGAGCAAGGGGACTTTCGGATGCTGACAATGATGGGTGTATATCTTCGGATTATTGTCTTTCTGTCTGTCGTATTCTCTCCAATTACGTATCTTGTATATGGAGAGGTTGAAACCATGATGGGTCCTCCTCACCTAACAGGATTTATCTTCTGGTTTGGGACGATTCCGCCGGTCTATCTATTCGGAGGAGTCTGGAGTCCCCTGTGGAGTCAACCCGGCGGTTCCTTTATGAGGCTGCTAGCAATGTGGGTCGTAACTGGAATCTACCTGATCTTGAACAGCCCGCCATGGTTCAGTACAAGGGTGACGATTGTGGGCCACGCGATATGCATTGCGCTTCAGACACTATTACCATTTGTTCTGTTTTGGGGCTATGTTCTGGTCATTCCGTTTCCAGTCCCATCCATAGTCGCACTTTGCATTCTCTTGGTCTATATGAGAACCGATGATAGTCTTCAGAAAGAATAGCAAGAGAACAAGATAGGATCCGATTTGGTGCCCCGGCCGGGATTCGAACCCGGGTCAAGGAATCGAAAGTCCCTTATGCTGGGCCGGACTACACTACCGGGGCTTACCCGCGGGAACAATGTGTGACTGTTATTAAGATTTTGTAGAGGCTGTGGGATGCATCCTAGTTCTTCAGCGGTGATATCACATTTGGACCCGGTTGCTCACGATGTTCCTTCATCATCTTTTGCATCTTAGAGAAGACTTTCCTCCGGCTCTTCTCGTTGTCCGAGTGGGCAATACTTGGGACTGACTGCATGAGGAATGACCGCAGGTCAGATGGCGTTGGAAGCCCCGATAGCATCTGGCCACCAGCTACAAGCGTAGGAACTACAAGAATACCATATGCCTGCGCGATTTGCTGGTACTTCTCAATATCGACCTCGTAGATGTCGGATGGCCAGACGAACTCTTCAAGTTCTTCCTCTATCATGTCTTTGACCATATTGCACCATGTGCATTTCTTTGAGGTGAAGAGGAAGATCACTCTGCTCAGCTCCAGCTTTCTATCCGTCGTCCTGAGATGGTAATTTAAACTCAGAACAAAAGAGTGAGTATAACCCACGTGATTTGCAGATGAGACACAGAGTTCCAATACTACTCTGAACATCCGGGCTTTGAGTGTCCTGCACAACCTTAATATCAAAAACAGATTGCAGATGCACTGCCGGGCCCGTAGCTCAGCTTGGTAGAGCAGCAGGCTCATAACCTGTCGGTCCGGAGTTCAAATCTCCGCGGGCCCACCAATTTGTTCTCTGTTTTAACTCTCATGAGAGTTTACAGAAAAGGACTTGATAGCAGGGATAGATGGGAGTTCATGAGGGGTACATGACTAACCAGATATCAGAGGCAACACCGACCATCATACTCAGTCCCATCACCATTCTAGGATTGTTTGTGTTGATTGTGATTATCTACATTGTCCTAAGAAAGAGACCTATCCTGATAGTTAATGGCTAGATGATGAATGGGGTTCATGACCTCTCTTATTCACCGTTGATATTTCTTGCGGATTTTCTGGATTTCTATAGCAATTTCATCATAGTGTCGGACTAAATTGGTATCATCTTTTTGAATTGCCTGTGCCTTTGCCCGATCTACTAATGCAAGAAGAGCTGTTGCTTCTTCGACGATTTCAAGTCCGAGTTTTTCCTGTTTCTTTGGCTTTTCGTTATACTTGGCGATTGTCTTCGCTATGCTCTGTCTTTCTTTAGCGATCTTATTGTCCAAATCCAAGAGCATCATTTTGTCAAGTCTATCAACAGAATCGTCTTCAACCTCGACAGGAAACGCTGGCTCCTTGTGTTGTGAAGAGAGACCAAGCAATCGTTTCAAATCATCTCGGAAAAAGCTAAGTAGGAAACCTATGAATATTACAACTACACCAGCAAGAAAACTCTCGATACTTGACAGAACAAATGCAATGATACTCACTATAATTAGAATGACTATGAGTGCTGCAAACCCCTTCCACGAGAAGCTACTTGACTCTGATGACATTGTAAGTCTTTCTTGAAGAGGAGATGACGTATTTTGTATCTTTTTATTCTACCTCTATACTCATCCTTCCGTATCCTTGTTGCAACAACTCCCGGTAGTCTGTTGTACTCTCTAGAAGAGATGTAACTTCATCCTTCGAAGGTCCAATCCAATCGAAAGTTCGCTCTATGGTTTATTCGAGACATATGCCCTTACGAAGCACACTGCTGGTCTGGATGAGAAATTACGGAAAGAGGCCCAGTAACTCTCTCAGGCCACGTATCACCATCACATCCTCTGGTATGTCGGGATTTTCAGTTGGATTAGGGACAATGAGGACCGCCCTCATTCCAGCTCGCCTGGCAGCCCTCACGTCCTTTCTATTGCTGTCCCCCACAAGGGCACATTTCAGAGGGTTTACTCCCATCTCGTGGGCATTCAGAATTGGCATATAGGGCGAGGGCTTACTGAATCCGTGGATCATGGTATACTGGATACTCTGGAAGAGGTGGAGCACACCTGTGCTCTCGAGGAGCTCTCGGGGATTCTGCTCCCAGTTGGTAGCGATAGCTAGCTTGTACCCTCGACTGCTCAGTTCCTCCAGCACCTCTTTTGCGTGGGGTTTCAAGACCAGGGACTCTCCACTTAGCATCTCATCCCAGAGTCGTTGATAGTGTACTGCTTTCCCCTCAAGGTCTTCTGTCACACCGAGTTCCCGAAGGATTGTCCTGTCGAACTGGATCCACTCTTCGACCGAAAAACTGTGGTCCACAGGAATGTTTTCCCTTACTAGGCGGTCAGAAACCTCCTTCTCCGCAGTGTGGTGAGCGGCCTCGAATGCTTCAATGGAAACATGTAACTCGTCACCACAGACTTCCCGTAGGAGTTTCTTGTGGGTTTCGAAGAGTGAAGTCGGCAAAGAGTAGAGCGTGTCCCCTAGGTCAAAAATCACCGCTGCCATGTCTTTCAGGGCGACGTGAGTCATGTCGAACGATTACCCATGTGGAGATTTAAAAGGGCTGTCATTCTGCTCAAACCTCGTTTCCCTCCGATAAGCAATAAGAGAGATGAAGTTCATAGGATGGGGGACAGCTGATGAGAACTTGGATAAAGTTGGATATCATTTAGATGGCTGTTTGTACAAAACTTGTTGCATTGCAACAAATACATAAAAACCATGTGTCTACTACTGCAATTTCATCCTTTGGAAATCCAATCGAAAGCTCGCTCCATGGTCCATTCGAAACATGTGCCCTACTAAACACACTGCTGTTCTGAATAGAAGACTCACGGAAAGACGTTAATGCGATTCCAGACAGCTCTAGCATGTGGCAGTTATGTTTGCTCAAGTCTCGATACGGACGATAATCGCTCTGATGCAACCGCCAGCCCCATCTGTTACTGTGGGAGGAATGCTACTCTTAGCATTCCCGGGCCTGCTCATTCTAGCCGTGTTAGTCCTGTATTGTTACACTCGATTGAAGCGGAGAAGTCCTCATAGACACACTGGCTCAGGAGCCGGCTGGCTGCATGGTGAGTGATCCAAGGGGCGAACCACATGCCACACGAGCAACTTCTTTCGCTGGTTCGAGGAACCTTTTGAATGTCTATTGGAACACGTGTTCCAACTATCGTTACATCTGTGTGAAGCTTTAATTCGTTTCACTTGAAGGAATACTCAGAATCGTTGGTGAGGACGAATTGCCAATTGAGATGAAAGCCAGAAGCCATAGTTTGCAGTCGCTACTTGCATTCTTGAGCAGAAGCTTTGCAAACAAGTTCGCCAAGACATGGGAGTTCGAAGACGGCAACATCTCTGTATTTGTGCGAGACAAGTACATGCTCAGGAATAATCAGACGCTCACAGTGACTGTGACCGTTGAGTCAAGAATCGACCACCATGATGTCGTGATCACTATTGTTGCAGCAGGCGGGCGCGAGGGGTTCTTAAGACTTGACATGTGGGGAGCGGAGAACGCAGCCGAAAAGTGGGCACAGAAAGAGATCCAGTCGGCACTGGACAGGACTGATGGTCAGAGTTATACTACCCGAGAGTCACCAAGCAGGAAACCCATGGAATAGCACTGCTGTACTGACTTGCCAATAGACAGCAACTATGATAAGGTATAGAGCTGCATCCTGAAGCTTACGGGTGCAACGATGATGCAACTGCTGACCGACCATGTTTCGCTTGGCATCCTAGCAAGTCTATTGGCTGGCACAGCAACAGGCCTAGGTGCACTCCCAATACTTGTCAAGGCTGACTTCAGCAGGAGGACACTTGATATCATGCTAGGACTGGCCGCAGGGGTCATGCTAGCCGCCTCGGCATTCAGCCTGCTTGTACCAGCTATCGAACTCATGACCGACTGGGTAGGTGTGACAACTGCGGAAATCTTAGACAGAGTTGGATATCGTTTGGATACACACTTGGAATACTCTGTAGGTCTTTATATG
>CAYPUO010000048.1:0-10117 GCA_964413775.1 uncultured archaeon | reverse complement strand
GGCTTGACCCTAGAAGAGGAAAGGATGGTGTCGACGAACTTGAGAGAGCTGTCACGGACATGGGATGTATTGGGTGGAAGCTGTATCCGCCCAATGGATTCTATCCAGACTCAGATGACTACTATCCCTATTACGAGAAGGCAGTTGAGCTTGGGATTCCATTGGTCATTCACACCGGATTCACCTCCAGATTCAAACATGTCAAGTACGCGAGACCTGTCTACGTGGACAAGGTGGCAGCTGACTTTCCAGACCTGAAGATAGTATTGGCACATGTCGGTACACCGTGGGTGGATGAGGCACTTATGGTCTCCTCGAAGAATCCCAATGTTTCTGTAGATGTTTCAGGATGGCAAGTCTTTGCAAGAGGGACCCCCATGAAGCTCTACAACATGATTCTTGATGCGAAACTGTCTAGAGTCTTTCCAATGCGAATGATGTGGGGCAGCGACTTTCCCCTTTTCGAGCATGTCATGCCAATTGAGCAATGGGCGAGTTTATTCTCTTCACTAAGAGTCCCAGAGAACCTCGTCGATATGGGATACCCGCAAATCAATGATGATGAGTTGGAATATGTCATGTGGAAGAATGCAGCTAGAGTCTTCTTTGGTGAGCGGTCTTGAAGTTTATCGTGGATGCCATGCTTGGAAAGGTGGCCCTCTGGCTACGTCTGACGGGACACGATGCGGTGTACTCTGCATCGCTCGACGATGGAGTCGCTCTTGAGTTAGCTGAGAAGGAGAATCGCATACTCCTGACGTCTGATGAAGCCCTGTACAGCAGAGCTGTGGAGCGAGGCCTTGAAGCGATGCTAGTGAGGGGCAGTGTCGATGATGAAGTGGTGGCGGTCTTTGTCAAGTATGGCATTCCTGCGGAAATTGACCCCTCGACCGCGCGGTGCTCGAAATGCAACGGAGAGCTCGAAGAAATCCAGGCAGACGAGAAGACGCGGATCAAGCCTTTTGTTCATGATAAGACATACAGGTACTATGATACCTTCTGGCTATGTAAAAGCTGTCACAGCGTGTTCTTTCAAGGCTCTTACTGGAAGAATATCCAGAAGTATATGGCCCGTATTCGGGAACTAATCAACAACGGTCCAGAATAGATGATGTACTACTCGGTAGTCCCTCGGATAGATATGTCGTACTCCATTGGAATACAACTCTTGATGGATCTCGTGAGATGGCAATACTTCTTCATCATCTCAATTGCCCGTTCTGCAAACTGAAAGTCATCGGGATTAACCACTACCTCGCCCTCAATGTGAATCCCTGTGATGTGGTAACCCTCCGTATCAAACTCGGCTGTAGCTTGTCCTTTCAGGTGAAATGTGTTTACCTCAAGTAAGGTCTTTCGTTTGAAGTCCAGAAAGGTGTTCGTCAGGCACCCAATCACCGAAGACACAAACATCTCGTCAGGACAGACACCTTCTCCATTTCCGCCATACATCTTTGGCGTGTCGAAGACAATGGTCCGACCATCAGATGCAGTCGCAACACCACCGGTCTTTCCATCCCATACTGCTTGCGACGTATACACGATTTTTTCAGGGTATTTAGGCCGTATTCTCATTGGTAGTCGAGTGTCGTCCAGTCAGACTCTCATTAAGCCTTATGGTAGGGATAAGTACAGCTAGCAAGCCATTTAAACGCGGTAGAGGACAAGTGAAGAGGGATAGGTAATGACCCGACGGATGAAAGCAGCAATGTTCTATGACATTGGAGATGTCAGGTATGAGGAAACAGATGTTCCTGAAATCGGAGCTGGAGATATCCTTGTGAAGATAGGAACTGCGCTGACCTGCGGCACAGACGTGAAGACATTCAAGAGGGGACATCCAGTTCTGATTCAGAACGCACCGACCCCCTTTGGACATGAATATGCCGGGACAGTCGAAGAGGTCGGCAGGGATGTGAAACGCTTCGAAGTAGGGATGCGGGTTGTTGCGACAAACTCGGCTCCATGCGGGACATGTTTCTTCTGTAAGAGAGGAAAACCGAATCTCTGCAACCAGTTGAAGACCTCTCTGGTAAATGGAGCCTATGCGGAATACATTAGAGTGCCAGCACCTGTGGTCGAATGGAATACACATCAGATTCCCGACAGCTTGGCCTTTAGAGATGCAGCGTTGACAGAGCCACTCGCGTGTGTTGTCCACGGAATAGAAGAAGCGCATATTGAATTGGGAGACACAGTCACAGTGATTGGGGCCGGACCAATTGGACAAATGTTGATTATGCTGGCCAAGAAGAGTGGAGCATCAAGAGTCATTGCTTCGGATCTCTCAGAGATGAGAAAGACATATGCGAAAAAAGCAGGAGCGGATGTCGTGGTCGATCCCACACAAGAGAATCCAGTGGAACGAGTACGTGAGGAAACCGAGGGCTATGGCGCGGACGTTGTCATCGAAGCTGTTGGTCTGCCTACGACATGGGAACAGGCTGTGGACATGACGCGTGATGCGGGCACAACCATTCTCTTTGGCGGAGCCGCTTCTGGGACAACCTTTGAAGTCGATACAGTGCGCTTTCACTATGGCCAGCTGACAATAAAGGGAGTATTTCACCTCACTCCAAGACATGTTGAACAAGCATTAAAGCTCCTTATCTCCGGCGATATTGATACTGATGTCCTTATCACGCATGAGATGCCACTGAAAGATGTTAAGAGAGCTCTCGAGTTGATGGCCAAAGGCGAGAGCATGAAAGTGGCCATCATCCCCTGATAGGCGGTACCTGAGGCGTATGAGGATTGGAATACCGTAGCAATAGACCTCTGAGAGCAAACGAGCAACACCTGATAGACCTCATACAGAGCTTGGATACGAAGTATCCCAATATCCTGATTGTTGTCGAGGGAAGACGAGACGTCAGAGTCCTCAGGAACCTCGGCACCAAGTCAAGGATTGTCAAGACTCAGACAAAGAAGACCAGAGACGAGCTGGTAGATTCAATAGCCAAAAGAGTGGGAAACACTGGAGAGGTCCTTATCCTGACAGACTTCGACTCAGAGGGGACAGAACTAGCCAAATACCTGCAGACATCTCTTGAACTCCATAAGGTGAAGACAGTGGAGGGACTGAGGATACGAATCAGGAATCTTATGGGAAATTGGAGATGCATAGAAGAGATGGTTGCCCTATTCAAGCGGGAGGACTCTCCAGCACCTTCAGGATAGTCTTTGTGTAGAGTGAGACTTTGTTCACGAAAGACTCGAGGATTAGCATGACAGGTACGGCAAAGAGAAGCAAGTATGCGCCTATGCCAGTATAGAGGAGTGCAAGGCCACCTGAAATCGCGAAGACTCCTGCAAAGAAGATGTAAGCCACTGTGACTAGGATTAGCATTGGGAGCCATACAATCACAATCTTGCGAAACTCAAGGGTGTGTCGCACAGCTGCTGAGGCGATGATATAGTACACTATGAACATTGCTGTTGCAAGGAACCAGCTACTCAGACCCATCGTTTGCCCTTGGACCTCTAGGAAATCCATTAGTGATATCTCTGTGCGACCCGAGATTCCGTAGAAGGGCAGTACAAGCCCTGCGCTAATCATCAGGGTCCCGGTAAGGATTGGAATCTCTCTGACAAGGTGCTTTTTCGTTGGCTTCCAACCTGTACGCCTTGACAGTACTGCGACACCAATTACTGACTGGAAGGCAACAAGCGGGAATAGGATGCTGCCTGCCTGACCAGTCATGATATGCGAGCACATGAGGATACCATTGCTGTCCATAGAGCATATGTAGTATGTCACTTTTCCAAGCTGCGTGGGGATAAGATTCACGTCGTAGCCCTCGTTGGCAGTAACCATGGGTGTGATTTCCCAGGGGGCACCGGGGAAGCTTGTCCGCCAGCAGACATACAAGGGCGAATTATCTGAGACTTCAGCATGAATCTGTAACGACCAACCTAATAGACTGAGAGTCTCCTGTTGCTCAACTTTCTCGACAACGGGATAGGACGGATGCCCTTTGTACTGGGTATCAAGCCACCTGATTATCACATCACTCCATCCGCTGTCAACAGTATGATCATAGTTCGGTCGGATACTCAAAGTCAGTGGCGCAGTGACTACATCTATAGTCTGAATGATGCTAGATAACACAAAGAATGGATCATCAGTTCCAAAAATCATGAATGTGGGCTTGGTCAATTCACGCGCATAGGCAATTGGGTCAAACCAACGCTGCAAGAAGTCCATCTGTTCAGTGTCATCGGTGTACTGGGGGTGGATGAGGCTGTTCATTAGAGAGCCCTCCATTAATGACTCGTACAGACTGCCCGAACTTATCATAGGAATGGAACCATCAACTCTGCTGTCGATTGCAGAGAGGATCATAGTTTCCATGCCACCCATCGATGCCCCTCCAACAATTGTAGCATTGATATAGGGCAGGGTCTGAAGATACGTGACGGCACGAGCAGCAGACCAGACCGCGTGGTAGAGATATGCCGATTGAGGCCCTCCAGTAACGTTGAACAGGGTGTAGGGATTCAGCTCGGGGTAATTGGTGGACTCACCCGATCCAGGCGCGTCAATGCCCATCACAACATAGCCTGCTGCTGCGACTGCTCGCATGATGTCCATGAATTGCATTACATCACTGCCATAGCCATGAAGAAGGAGTAGAGCAGGTGCTTGTGCTGTCATGTTGGCCTGCTTGAGAAGGTAAGAGTTGATGCGGATATCAACTCCATTGTAGGTTTCACTATAGTATGTGAACCGGGTAATATTTAGCTGAACATCACCTGCTTCAGCAGAAACCGTTTCGACACCGCCAGAAATGTGTCTTACATCTAACGGATCACTAATGGCTGCTGATAGGTTCCAGAATGAAGTGTCATAGAAGAGACTTGATTTTGGCTTCGTCACTGCCTGAGGATAGCTGAACGTGAAAGAGAACAGAATGGAACCAACGCTGCTAACGAATAGGAACATAAGGATTACAAGAGCAGCTGACTGGTTCCTGTTCATAGATAAGACTCCAAACTATCTGCATGGAAGTGCCGCAATTCCAACATATCAATCTGCCCGATACATTCCTTGAAATATGGGAGGCAGCAGAAGAGCTTTGGCGTGTAATAGTTGAGTCTATGGTTCCAAGTGAGCTGCAAGAATATTCGACGACAGGATTCATGGCAATAAGCTGTATTAGTAGGGTATGTCCAAGTGATGAAAGATGAAAGGTTGACCATGTCTGAGAAGGAGCTCGAGAAACTCTCCAAAGAACTTGAAAAGGCTGAAAACTCGGCTAGAATCCATCAATTCGACAAAGCGGCAAGTCGCTATGGAAAGCTAGCAAAAATGGCATCAGATGTCCAGCCGCAACTCGTTGACGAATTTGTTTTCTATCAGAAGCTCTACAGCGTCAACCATGATATTGTAGAGAAACGAGATCCCCTTGAAACAGGACAGCTTGATAGTCTAGATTCCCTGCAGAGTAATTTCGGAAACAAATCACTTGTCATGGCACTCCCAGGGGGCATATTCGGTGAATATGATACAAGTAGAGTTTTCGATGAAACGCGAGGCATTATTCTCTTACGACAAGGTCAAAATGAGAGGAATCCAGACCTTCTTCAATCGGCAATAGACAAGTTTCTGCATATTGGCAAGAGCCAACTGTTTTTTGGTAGGTACGTGAAAGTCATTGGCAGACGGATAAGCGGAACTAGAGCTGCATTGGAGTGTGAGGCCATAGGCCATGTGATTCGAGCCACGGCCATAGCTGATGCGAATCCTTCCGGCGCAATTCCACACTTATTGCTTGCCACTCGTGCCTTCAGAGCCGCAAGAAGAAACGACCTAGAAAGCAGATACAGGTTGGAACTTGTAGGTTTGAGGAAAGTGAGAAAGTGCTGGTTCTGCGGAAGAACGGTACAAGGTGCAAATCATTTCAGGCTGATGAAATCTAAGATGTCAAGCTACTTCAGCAATCTGCTCGAAAGTACGAAAGAGGATATGCGTGTCTTTGAAGAAGACAGCATAGTTGCTTGCTTGCCTTGTGCGGAAGCCATTGGACATGAAGCAGATAGAATAGCTCAATATTACTATTCGTTGGCAATGAAACGTCTTGAAAGCATAGACAGGCAGTTACAGCAACTACGAACTGCAATTGCCCATATGGGAAGATGAATGGGAGAGTGAGATGATGGCTGTATTGGCGTGTGGAAACTGTGGGGGAGCGCTAGAGGTCAACGAAGGTGATAAAATCTGTGTCTGTAGGTATTGTGGATTTTCAAATGAAGTAGTCACCATGGAGCAGGACCTCGAACGTTTTAAGCAAGAGATGGTTAGTTGGGTATCTGGCTTGGGAACAGCTGGAGGATCCAACGTGGATGCAGGCATGAGACGAGTCTATTTCCAAGATTCAATATACCCCAGCGTACTCACAGAGTTTAGCAACTTGGTTGGAGAAACACAAGATGTTTTGGACTTTCCATTGGTCTACCTCAGAATCTTCAATAGAGTTCCCGGACTGGAGATTCAGTCAAGCTGGAATCCACAGCATGGAAAGCCACTAAAGGAACTTGCAAGGAAGCTAGCATCACCTGAATTCGGAGGATTTGTTTCAGGTGCTGAAGGTAGATGGCAAGTATCCGAACTAAGATTCAGATCGATTTGCATACCAATGTTGATGGATGTTATAACTCTCGCAAATACGCCGTCAGAAAAAAGCTTTAAGCAGAGTAGCAATATATTGAGCCAGCTTGCATCCGAATCTGACAAGTTGGCCAGAGGAGCAGAGGAGAGCGACGCCGAATGCGCAAACTACTATGACCTTCTTTCCAAGCGATTCAAAATCGCTAGCGACTCATTTACCACGTTTTCAGAAACAATCAACTCAGGCAAGAGGATACCGCAGGAATGGCTAGACGGAGAGCTATCCCAGTTAAAGGAACTGCAGGCGCAGTTGTCAGAATTGCAGAAGCTATCAGTAACTGATAGAGTGTATCTGCAGACGGGACTGGAAAATGATGCAAGTGCCACCAGCGCAGCGTTTAGCATCTCGAATCTCTATCCTAGCATAACTCAGGTGCCATTTGAAAACTACATGCAAGCCGTGGAGAGTCTAGCAGAACGAACGCTTTTCAGAGCACCACCTGATAACATGGAACATCTCTCATGGTTTGGCTTCGGACTGGATAGTACCAAGCTTTCCTGGTTTCTAACCGCCCTTGAGACCACAATTACACGGGACTCCTATCCAATAATGGCAGAGCCGGAAGCTATCGGAGCCTGGTTAAGAAAGAAGAGAAACGTGAAAGGCATCTTCCTGTATCCATTTTATTTGGCTCGCATAACGACCGTTTTGAAATCAGGCTTTCTGCTGTGGAAAAAGGGGGAAGAGGAAGCATTCCTTTCACTGTGCGATGCAGCATACAATCTTGCACCGAATTTCTGTAATAATGACTTTCCCTCACTTATGACGCCAGGATTCAAGAAAATGGTTGGCTCAAAACGAGAGCAAGTGCTCATTGAGTTGGCGAAGCAGAATGCACGACCAAAACCCGAACACTGGGTTGCTCTTCCCCCAACAGTAACCCCTCAAGACATTCAACTCCTATATAGGACCGCACACAACTATCTGGAAGAAACCCAACTTTCCTCAACACAAGGCAAAGTAGCAAGTATCCCAAGTTCTTACAAGAAAATGGGATTTGATCCTGGTAAGGTCAAAGCCCTTTCAGTAGAAGTGTCTCAATTGGTGTTTCTCCCACTGGCTGTGACCTCTGATGGTGTTGATTTGCTTGGTCAACACTTGGACTTGGAATGCGGTCTAGCTCATAGGTACGATTTATGTAAGGAATACATGGATTTCACCAAATCAATCAATGCGACTTCTTCGGCCTAGAATGAACTAATCTCTGAACCACAGACAGGGAGCATCTTCGCCCTGGATGCGCATAGTTCACGAACTACACTGTGCTGCCACAATTCGGACATATGAACTTGCCTTGCTGTATCTCATGACCACAGACGCGGCAAGTCCGAGCCTTCCTCTCGCGCATCTCATCGACAACACCAGCGAGCTGCGGCACAAGGATGAAACGTCCGTTCTCGAAAGATATGCGGAACTCAGACGGGTTCCCAGCCTTTTCGAGAAGGTCGATAGGCATGGGGAGTCGGTAGTTGTTGTCCAGCATGACTACTCGGGTACCACCTAGCTCGTCAAGGTCGATACCAGTCTGATGAAATCCTGACACAACACCATCCCGAATTTCAACAGTGACATCAGCCATCGACGCTACCTGTTGGCTGTGCGTTACAATGAAGAATGATGTTCCGAGAGTCTCATTCAACTCCTTAAAGAGCTCAAGTATCCTCTGAGCAGTTTCTGGGTCGAGGTCGCCGGTGGGCTCATCACAGAGCACTAGTCCCTTTCCCTCAGTATCAATTAGGTTGACCAACGAGCTTGCAATAGCGACTCTTGAGCGCTCACCGCCTGACAGAGTAGTGGCCTTGCTATGCTTCCGCTCCTCCAGACCTACAAGTTTGATGAGCCTGTCAACACGCTCCTGTCTAATCCTCTTGGGGACTCCTGCAATGCGCGCAGCCAGCTCTACGTTCTGCCACGAGTTCAGATGGGGTAGAAGGTTGTTCACTTGGAATATGAAGCCAATGAAGCTCCTGCGTGCCTCGGTCAGCACACGCTCACCGAGCTTCGTGATGTCTGAATGAAGGTTCGCCCAGTACACCTTGCCAACAGTTGCTTTTGTTATGCCGCCGATGATGTTTGTGAGGGTCGTCTTTCCTGAGCCGCTCGGTCCGACCACACACATGATCTTGCCTTCGAGTATCTGCAGAGAAACTCCACTGAGAGCTACGACTTCAAGTTCATTGGTCTTGAATATCTTGTACACATTCTCAACTGAAACAACGACATCGTCGGGATAGGCACCGTAAAGGTCTAGACTCTCAGCGCTGACCATCTTACTCACTGGCCTCCTTGGCATACATGGCGCAAATAAGAGTATTGGGAAGAGCAATGTTCCGTGCTGAGAACTTCGAAGTCAACCGTACTATCCGAATTTCCTCTTCAGAATAATGACCATACCCAGAGTCAATAATCCTAAACCCGAGAACGTGATTGGCAACATAGGGAGAATTGGTTCAATATGGATTGACATTCTGGTATCATTCTCAGGAGCGGTCACCAATACCGAATAGAGACCGGGGAAACTGATAGGCACTCTGTTGTAAAAAGAGGTTACATTAATGACGTCGAGAATAGGAGAAGTGTGTTCCATGCTTGAGGTATTGAGTACAGTGAGCGTATCTACATAGTCAAGTACGTATATCGACAGAAGGCTGCCATTATCGGATTCAACTTTGAGTAGGAAGTCCCCTCCTGTGCGAATCCAAAATCCTTCGAATGTATCTGGTCCCACAATGGACCCCATACCGCCGGTACCAGAATTCATGAATGACAGAACTATTAGCAAACAGCCAAACGTAACTAATGATTTTCCAATCCTCATAGACGATACCTCACAGCTCTTTTTCATTAAATATGAATATTGAAATCATGAAAATGACAAATCCAAGCAGAAAGAACAAACCCAGCGTTTGAAGAACATCTGTTAAAACAAGATCTGAATTTACTGATAGCACATAATCTGTTGAAAGCAAAACAGGATTCAAAAATCTGCGAACATTAGACCCTTGAGGTTGAAGTGGTGCGAGAAACATCGCTAAGAGCCAACCACCGGAAGAAGGTACCAACGTTGAAAGAGGGGATGAAGTGATGAGAGCAACAAATAGTGTCGATGCAGCGATTGTGAATACTGTTACTGTGAAAGCAAGTGAGATGAGAAGTATTCCGGAAACGTCTTCAGGAGCAGGACTCATCAGCAACACAGGTACTATACATGTGATAACACCTATGAGAGAAGAGCAAATAACTGCGACGAACAGCTTTACACTAATCACCTGAAATCTTGTCAGTGGATAGGAAATGAGTGTCTTGAGAAAACCACTCTGACGAGAGCCAGCAAAACTGAAGGTCATGATAGCAGGCAAGATAAATGCGGTGATGACGATAGTGGCGTTGAACCGTTCCCCGAAACCTAGACAAACCTGGACATCAACGTCCAGGGATGCTGTTCG
>CAYPUO010000047.1:0-10208 GCA_964413775.1 uncultured archaeon | reverse complement strand
GAGCCCATTTCCACCGATTCGATTTCAGAGACTGGTTCTGAATTTGCTTTGGGACTTCACCTTCCATGTATCTTGGCTGAAGATCAGGAAAGCGCTCCAGTATCTTCAGAACAACTTCTTCTTGATTATATGTCCAGCCTGTAGAAATGTTGAAGGAACCAATCTTGGTTGCATCATCCATCAGTTTTCGAAGAGCGTCAACCTTGTCTTCCACATAGACATACTCACGTATTGACCGATCGTTAGTGAAAATGAGAGGAGCCTGCCCCTTGATACACGCCTTTATTACGTTTGGAAAGATGCGGTTAGAGAATGCATCATATCCGAATACATTGCAGCAATGACTCATCACTATGTTCATACCATATGTTTCTTGGAATGATTGGGTAATGATTCCTTGACAACTCTTAGATGCTTGATATGGCTCTCCTGATTTATACGGATTATCCTCTGTGGCTTCCAAGCCTTCGCCATACACTTTATCAGTATTCATAACAAGTATCCGGTCCACTTCTGTCAGTCGACATGCCTCTAACAGAGCGGCAGTACCCATGGCATTTATATCGAATGTGCCAACTGGATCACGCATGGCAGTCTTCACCAGTGATAATGCTGCGGTGTGATAGACTTTCTCTATCTGGTACCTTGCCAATATTCTTCTAAGAGATGCATGGTCGCGGATATCGCAGTCGACTTGTATTATACCCTTGAGCGCTTCACTCAGCCACTCACTTGGAAGATGATTGTGAGTAAGGCCTACTACTCGATTGCCACTTTTCAGTTCACTAACAAGATGGGACCCTATGAAGCCATTAGCTCCGGTTACCAGAATATTCGACATGATGAAACCACCAATCCTTTAGCTTGAAGCATGGCTGGTGTGAAGGCATAGTGGTGCTTTGCTTCTACCTCCGCTCGGCATATAATCCCATTAATAATAATATCGCTGCTATCTCTTCTAGATTGTCAGGAAAAGAGTAGATAAGAATAGAACCATGAGCACCTCAAGAAGAAATACAACGGCAATGCTCTTGCGATGAACCCTGATTATTGTGAAGAGGATAATCCCCATCGATTTGGCGGCATATTTCGGAAGGCTGCTTACAACTCGAGAACTTCGTTTTGCATAATATTGAACATGAATTGGCACTTCCTTGATCCTAAAGCCCTTCTTGGCAAGGGCGAGAATCATTTCTTGAGTATATGTGAACAGCCCAGATACACCCATTTCTTTTGCAGCAGTTCGAGATATCGCACGAAAACCACATTGAGTGTCTGAAAAGTGCTTTCCTGAGAAGAAACTAACTGCACCGGTCACAAGTTGATTTCCGATTCTTTTCGCAAGAGGAATTCTTCTTGCGCTTTCCTCAGAGCTAAATCTTGTCCCGAGAACTAAATCTGCCTCATTATTAATGATTGGCTGAACAAGATCAGGTATCTCATGAGGATCAAATTGCCCATCTGCATCTATGTTCACAATGATGTCCGCATCAATTGCTTGGGCAGCACGAACCCCTGACTTAAAGGCATTGGCGATTCCTTGGTTGGTTTGATGTCTGACGATAAGGTTGGCGCCACTCTCTTTCGCTTTTTCAGACGTGAGGTCATGCGAACCATCATCAACTACTACAACTACTACTTCGTTGGTGGGATGTATCTTCCGAGGGATTCTTCTAATCACCTTCCCTATTGATGCGGCCTCGTTTAGTGCTGGAATTATGACAACGATTTTCATTGTATCACCGCATTCGCTTTCCTTCTCTTGCTAATAGTATCGATTCCCTAGTCCCGGAAGACTGTGCCTTCGATTTGCCATATCGGCATGATCTCAATCCGACGATTCTGAGGCAGGCTAGTGTGCCTTCTACATTTCGCCTAAATTGCTTATTCCTTTTAGAGTTGCTCATAGGTTAAAGTCCGAATTCATTCATGCTTTTTGGCAATCTACTTCTAAATAAGGATTTACTGCGTACCAGATATTGGAGTTACTGTTAGGAGTGAGGACGTTTCCCGCAGTTCCCAAAAGGAAAAAAACAGCAGACAAATCGCGATATCCCTATGATTGACCTTTTTTCTTGATATTTCTGAATCTTGAAATAACAATGGTGGAGAAGAAGGGAACCTTCCTAAAGGGGGAGTACACCGTTCGCTCGCATTTGAACGATCTCTTCTCAACTGCCTGAAGTGCTTTTTTCCAATCGAAGAATCTGTGTGAATGCAGGAGATTCTCATTCAACCGTCTTGTTTCAAGATTCCTCCCAAGCACTCCGTCCATCAGCTCTATTGCCGAATACTTATCACGCAGAAATCTGAACACCTTCCCAGCAATGTGCCTCAAAAGAAGTGGAACTCCTATTTCAATAGGTACAGAGCAAACAAAGATTCCATTAGGCTTTAAAACGCGGGATATTTCAGATAAGAGCGTTTTAGTATTTGAAACATGTTCAATGACCTCCAAACAAAAGAGAAGATCGAAAGAGTCTGTTTTGAACGGCAGCCTGTAGCCGTTAGCTACACTCAGGGAAATATTGTGCAGCGTATGTTTCGGGAAATCTACGATACGCTTTGCAGTTTCTATTGCGCGGAAGTCCATATCAACTCCTACTACAGACTTGAAGTAAACTGATAAGGTAGGAAGGAATGGTCCTTCTGCAATTCCCAAATCAAGAACAGATGATTGGTCACAACAAACACTTGCCAGCATGAGCGCTGCGTGCAAGCGATCATAAAACTGTGTTCGAAGAAACGGCGAGGATTCAAAAAACAGCGTTTTGATATATTCACTCTGACTTGCAAGAGCTTCGGAAGCTCTAAGGTATTCAAGGTTAACAATCTAATTTTCTCTAAACATCATGCTATCGTAGCGTCCTGTGTTTTCTGATCGCAATTATTGAGTTACTGCACAAGTATGAATGCTAGACGCGCGACTTCTAATGCAGGAGTCCTAGTTAATAAGGTTAAGCGATGCTTTCTGAATGTTATAAAAAGGTATCATTTGCATTCGCGATGATTACCATGGAAACCAGATTGACTAATGACATCACACGTGTGATTATATAATGGCAAATGAGAGTAGTTACCTGGGATTCGGGAGTTATGAAAATCCCTGTTGCAAGAGATTTCTTCAGTCCTCTTCCGATGAATAATCCATATGTATCACTAATTCCACCTGAGCTGCCAAGTCTACAGGTTCGTTTTCAGAATTTATTCAAAACACGCCCATTGCGGTGAATGCTAATTGCTCTTTTGTGATATGGATTCTTTCAGTGCCCTATAGAATCTCTCTGTGAGCTCAGGCCAGGATAGAGGCGCTACAAAGCCAACAGCATTTCGTTGCATTTGCTCAATAATGTCAGGATTCTTCTCGAGTTCAAGTGCCAAGCCAATCACATCTCTTGGAGACTCCACATATACTACACCATTACCATTTCCAAATTCCTTCAGAATCCCTGGCAATCTAGTTGCAATCAATGGCTTACCACATGCGAGATATTCGTATGTCTTAATGGGAACTATATTGCGCATCACATCATTCAGATGAGCAGGCAATAATGCAAAGCTCGCTGCCGCAATGTAGGAAGGGACTTCTTCGTACTTTACCCAGTTGACGAGAATGATTCTGTTCATCGAACGAATGTCCTGATTCATTTCCTTAAGGGGATCATAGAGTTCACCGCGACCGAGAAGTAATAGCTTCACATGAGTTGCATCAGGCCGTTCAAGCAAATCCTCGGCTACTTCTTTCAGGCCACTGAAAGGAAACATATTGCCCATATAGAATAGTACGATGTCAGTTTGTTCTATGCCATATTTCGACCTGATGATATCACTCCTTAAATTGGGATTCATCCTGTCAAGATCCACGCCTGCACTTATTTCATCAATTACGCTTCGACGAGCTCCGAGGCTATGGACATAATCCCCCAGTCCCTTATTTATCACTAAAACCCTGTCAGCATGTCGTGCGATACGAGATTCGAGGAGCTTGCCAAGCATCCGAAATGTCTTTTCTGGTATGAGTGTATGTAGGCTGTCTATCACGTAGTATACAAAAGGAATCCTGTGTCTAGATGAAAGCATCGCTGCCATGTAGCTATTTAGGATTCCCCAGCCAACAACAACATGAGGCTTGAACTCAGAAAGCTGTCGCCGTATTTCCAAGAAGTGAAATACTAGCAAGCTCAGATAGCAAAAGATAGGAACTCTAAGCATAGTTGGCCTGACAATATGAAGTCGCGAATCAGGCATTACCTTGCCCTGGGCGATATATTCCCTTCGTCGTGCAATCAAACCGGCATGCCTGTTTTTTTTCCAAAATGATTCATAATCTATGATTCGTATATCATGCCCATCCATCTGCATTCGCTCAAACAAATGGTGTTGTTGGTGTGGCCCTTTTGCTCCCCAATCAGCTTCTTGAACCACAAGAATTCTCACCAGAGATGAGCTCCTTCTTTCATCGCTTCCTCTATTCTATGCTGGTTTTCGGAAATCCAAGCGTAGACAGCATTGAGCCCCTCTGGCACTAGAGTTTTTGGCTCATAGTCCAAGAGATTCTTTGCCTTTTCTATAGAAGCGCACCTTCTTGTAGATTTGTCCCATGATCTCTTTGACCCATAGATGATATCAGCATGATTTCCAGTTATTTCGTTAATCATTTCAGCAAGCTCCTTAACCGATGTTTCTCGGCCGCTTGCGATATTTACAGCCTGGCCTCTTGCCTTTTGCATCACACCCAATCTGAGGTTGCATTCTATGACATCGCCAACGAAAGTGAAATCCCTAGTTTCATCACCGGTACCGGTTATGGTTAGAGGTCTGTCATGCATAGCAGTCCAGAAGAAATTCGGGATTACATTGCGGTACCTACCAGGCACCTCACCAGGCCCAAAGACATTGAAGTAGCGGGCCATGGCGATTGGTAATCCATAAATGTGATAGTAATGATTGCAATAAAGCTCCCCTAAAAGCTTGTGAATCTGGTACGGCGTGTCAAGTGAGAGAGAAACATACTCCTCTTTGAACGGCAAGGGTGCAAAACTTCCGTAGACAGAGCAGCCGGACGATGCGAAAACGAATCCCTCAGGCTCCACTAGCCTGGTGTACTCAAGAACCTTTAGTGTTCCAAGTCCGTTGACCAATAAGTCGGTTTCCGGATGCTCGATGCTATTCTGATTTGCAAAGTGTGCTGCAAGATGGAATATGTGGTCAGGTCGTTCATAGAAGACCTGTTTGAGCTTCTCATCGTCGAGAATGCTTCCCTGAACAAAAAGAACCCTCTCATCCTTTGGGATGTTCCATCTGTAGGCTGCGGAGAGGTCGTCAAGAATGACTATTTTCTTGGGTTTAGCTTCAATCAGTTTTTTCGTCAAATTGCTGCCAATACATCCTGCCCCTCCAGTGATCAGAATTGTCTTATCAGTGTATTTTGATAACACTTTACTTGATTCCAAACATCACAACTCCTATATGTCATACGCTTTCTTAAACCACTCAACTGTTCTGGCTACACCTTCATCTAGGCCGATTGTGATTCTATGCTTAATATCAGATTCCGCTTTTGAAAAATCAGCAATCTTAAAGCGAGTCGTGAACGCCTCTTCACCCTTAAACTCGATCAAGCTACCATCCTTGCCAGTGTGTTTCTGAACAATCTCAGATAACTGCTCGATAGAGTATTGCGTAGCACTTCCAAGATTGTAAACTTCTCCAGGATTGAAATTATCAATGATATTGCCAAGAGATCTTGCAATATCTTCAACATACTCGAAAGTTCTCTTATGCCCTCTATATACTGTGTAAGGCAAATTGTGCAGTGCACGATAGATGAATACGGGCACTACACCCCTGTAAGGGCTATAATGCTCCTGAGGCCCGTATACATTGAATAGGCGGACTCTAACACATTCTGTCTTATGCATCTTAGCAGAGTTAATAATCTGCATTTCATTTGCCCACTTTGCGATGGCATAGTCATTCAACTGCTTGATTGGAACAGTGTCCATGATATCTTCTTTCATGATACCATCATAGTCACCGTATACTTCTGCGCTGCCGAAGAATATCATTCTGAAGCCATATTTCTTCTGCGCTGTGAGAACGTTTTTTGTTCCCACGCAATTTGTGTTCCAAAGATTTTCATAGTGGTCTTCGCCGTTCCACCGGCCATATTCCGCAGCAGCATGATACACATAATCGATTTGATGACGCTCGAATATGCGTTCAAGATGACGATAGCTAGAAACATCGCACCGGATGAATTGGGGATCGTTCGAGTGCAGAATGTCGCAGCGATAGACATCGTGGCCCCGCCTCCTCAGCTCATGGGTTAGGTTTGTACCGATGAATCCTTGTCCACCGGTTATTAGAATCTTCGCCATTTTTCAGCACCGTTCTGTGAACTTACAGACGGAATTCCGCAAAACTGCGCACTTATAATCTGTTCGTATTAGCCATATAAATCAGGATATCTGAGATAGACAGATACAATACAGTGGCACCACATCCGAAAGTATTAAACCCACAGACAAAGCCTCAGCTGGTAGCAGCTTTCTTGCCGGAATACTGCAATGTGTATTGATTAAGAGAGAAACGGATCTAAAATGGGCGA
The DNA here is from genome assembly GCA_964413775.1 of uncultured archaeon. Taxonomy (GTDB): domain Archaea; phylum Asgardarchaeota; class Thorarchaeia; order Thorarchaeales; family Thorarchaeaceae; genus MP5-2226. Next base: position 3,598 of record CAYPUO010000047.1, on the reverse strand, counting down.
GCCCATGAGAATGTTAGAGATTCTTCAGCTGTTGTATCGCAACCTCCCTAAGAATGAATGGAGTAGAGCACTAGTATGCAGAAGCGCAGGCTTATTGCCAAAAACCTGTTTTCCGTCCCTTGTGCTAACGGAAACATATGATGGAAGAAAACTGTACGTTAGTCCCGCAAATCCTTCAAATAGAACCGTTGCATTTTGCGGCGAATATGATAAAATAGATTCCTCAATTGTAAGGGCTCTAGTGAGAAGAGGAAACTCTGCAATTGATATAGGTGCGAATCTAGGCTGGTACACAACACTGATTTCTAAATCTGTGGGACATGGAGGAAAAGTCATATCAATAGAGCCGTTGCCTGAAATATTCAATCTATTAAAGAAGAACATCGAAATCAATAAGATGGATAATTGTATTCCTCTGAACATTGCCATTAGTGACTACATTGGAAAGGGTGAAATTCACTTTTTCAGCGGCGAGCCAGACACGCATTCTTCGCTTAATACGCTGGGTAGGAGCAATTACAGGAAGATAATGGTGCAGGTCGATACTGTGGATAATCTCTGCGAGTCTTACGGACTGAACCCTGACTTTATTAAAATTGATGTAGAGGGTGCGGAGAGAGAACTAATCCAGGGAGCATCAAGAACACTTAGGGATACAAAGCCCGTCTTGATGATCGAATTCAATCTTGGAACGACTTCCGCATCAGGCTACGATTCAAGAACACTGTTGCAAATGATAAAGGAATACGATTATAGGTTCTATAGGGGCACAAAGGTTGGAACAATTCAGCGGATAACAAATAGGACAAGTCTCTCGTTTATGCAGAACCTCTTTTGTGTATCAGAAGACCAAGAAAGGCAGCTTCGCAGAAACTTGAAAGTGGTCTAGAACGTAGCATTCAGCACCTCTCCAATAGATGCACGAATATCTTGAAATTGTATTGCTGAGGTAAACAAGACGGCAGGATTATATCGAGGAATCTCTGCATGATATCCAACTTGCGTTCAACTCACATATGAGTAATCCTGAGAAGGATGGGGATATCCGGGAAGGGATTTGTTAGAATGATAATCATGATGGACATAATCGTTGGTTTTTGTTGGTTATTGTTCCTAGCAGCCCCACCAGGATATCTGATTTCGAAGGCTCTCTTCTTGGATTGGTGCAGACCAGAATATGTAATCCCATTCTGTGCAGTTGCTATTATGCTGGGTCTTGTGGTCGATATTACAATCTGGTGGACTGTCGGTTTGGTTTCCTTTAATTTCATTACCCTACTTATTGTGCCAGTAGTATCGCTCGGAGCTATTTTGGTCCATAATAGAGAGCATCTTGGTAGAAGTGCGGTCGCATCCAAACTCCGGTCATGCAGAACAAAACCAAATGCATTTTTTCTTGCACTCTCATTAGTCAGCTTTGGATATATAGTATTCACAACTCTCACATTAGCTTGGGCGGAGCCCGGAGATCCATGGGCACATTCAGTCTTTGCCACAATGATTGTGCAGAATGGCAGGATTCCAACAACACTGCTTCCACTGCTGGATGAAGCACTTTATTATCCCGTGGGATATCACACCATGCCAGCTGCACTATCGCTGCTTGCAGGGATGCCGCCGGGAAAGGGACTACTTATCGTGGCGAGTTTTTCTGTTGCCTTCATGCCAATTGCAGTAGCTTGGTGGAGCTACATCAGAACTGAGTCATATAAGGCATCTTTGATGTCGTTCCTCTTCACATATTTCTATAGCTATCTAGGAGTAGAATATTCATTATGGGGATACTACTTTAACGGAACCTATACAGTCATTACAGCAGTATTTATCCCGGTACTCGCACTGTTGGCTATAGATGCATCTACAAGACAACCGAAGAAAATTAATCTGAAGACCGTTTCCTTCTTAATCTTCTCCTGCTATGCTGCATTAATAACATACCCTGTTTTCATATTAATACCGGGACTCCTCATCCTAATTCCTCTGGTTCAAAAGCTATCGTTCTTACGGAATGGAATACCACGACTCCGTCTGAGAATGCCAAGTAAACCAGAAGCTCTGTTTGCTGCCTTTAGCACAATGATAGCTTCCTTTGTGGTATTCCTTTACTTCTGCACAGACTATTTGTATTTCATACAACTTCTATTCATCAATACAGGTCAAGAATCACAGGCAGCACAACTGCATAACTACTATGTCCAGCCCGCATATTTCTTCGATCCATTTGTAATTCTGGTTTCAGTATCCTTATTGGCTGCAACATTACTGGGGTTGCGACAGAATCGGAAATCGCCGTTTTATATTGCACTCTGCATTATTCAGGTCGGCTGGTACCTGTCAATCATACCAGCAATTCATGATTCGATTCTATTCATTCTACAACCACAAAGGTTCCTACTGGTTGTTTCAATTGTATCATTTGCTCTGACCCCTCAGGTGTTCCGCGATTTAAAACAAAGCCGCTATATGAAATCAGAGAAATGGAATAGAACCGTGATTACTAGGCATGGCATTACACGAATTGAAACACTCTTCATCGTGACAGTGGTCACTTCATTCATATTCATATCGCCAAGTTTGCTGTACCAGTTTTCTGGACACTATGCCATCCGTGCGGCGACATTCCAGAACTCAGAAACTTGGAAGAACGATGCTGCGGGGATTCGGTGGTTGGTAGAAAACACCGACAAGCATGATTTAATCCTCAATTTCCAAACCTATTCGGATCTCTTCATGCCATCATTTGGTTTGCTCAATGTAGTATATGCAAGACCCTCCAATGAGTCATTGGGACTGGCGCTTTATAGGGTATGGAATTCAACACAGAATGAAACACTAGTCTACTCGCTTCTAAAAGAATACGGCATTCATTATGTGTATCTTGCAGGATTTTGGGCCATGGTTGACGTAGTAAATCATGTCTACAGAGCTGAGCCTAGACCTTATAATGCCCAAAACTACACATCCTTTTTTGATTCATATAGCTTCCTGACATTACGATTTCAACAAGGAGCATGCAGAGTATATGAAGTAGTAATACCCGAAGCAGTAGAACAGGCATAGGAAGGAAAATAAGTGACACGAGAGGAAAAGGGAAGGAAACGGTGACACTCGTTGAAAGTCTTATTCGTGATGAAAGGCTACTATCTTGCGGCAGGTGGCGCCCAGAGCGCATCTAGGGATTGGTATCGCAGGGTCAATACAAAAGTGGAAACAAGACTTCTTACGGATACACCAAATATGATATCGAAAGCATTAAAGAAAACGCATTTGTCATTCTTGTCTGCCGCCAATCCATTGACGTTTTTAGGGTACTGCATCATGATGTCTTGGCGGTTAAAGCGGGAGTGCAAGAAATACAAACCGGATATAGTTCACATTCAATCATACTCGGGATACGCAGTCATCCCACCCAAGAATGTACCAACCATTGTCACACTTCATGATGAACCGTTCCTCAGACTCAGTGATTTGATTTCACCAAGTCCTTTCAGGTTTTTTTCGGGTCTGCTGCGTCGATCAGAGGATTTCATGCGGGCACTTATGCTTTCGAGAAATCCATTCTTGCACGCCACAGGAACCACAACATCAGATTTGGCTC
>CAYPUO010000046.1:0-10504 GCA_964413775.1 uncultured archaeon | reverse complement strand
AGACGGAAGTGAGCATCCTCTCTATCCTAACGAGGCAAGAATTCGTAACCTAACATACGCAAGCAAGCTGTTCTTGGACATGACTCCTGTCCGTCAGGAAGGGTCTGTTAGTACACGGCTTGAAACGATGCGTATCTATATCGGTGATCTACCGATTATGCTGCGCAGTGAGAAATGTCTTCTACACGGTATGTCAGAGGAAGAACTTATCCAACATGGAGAAGACCCAAGTGATCCCGGTGGGTACTTTATAATCAACGGTTCTGAGCGAGTTTTAGTCACCCAAGAGGATTTGGCGCCTAATAGGATACTAATCGAGGAGGCCAGCAAGAGTTCTAGCTACACCCACATTGCTAAAGTCTTCTCAACCAGTCGCGGTTTTCGTGCCCCAGTTACTATTGAACGCAAACGTACTGGTGAACTGCGAGTTTCATTCCCTTCTGTTCCAGGCAAGATACCTCTCGCTATCCTGATGAAAGCTCTTGGTCTAGAGTCTGATAGGGAAATTGCCGAAGTTATCTCAGATGACGAAGAGGTCAGGAACGAGCTGATTGTCACAATTGAACAGGCTGCACCAATCAATGTGATACATGAAGAAGAGGAAGAAACCTCCACTAGGACCAATGCATTGGACTTCATTGGAAAGCGTGTTGCCGTCGGTCAGACAAAGGAGTACAGGCTTGCTCGTGCGGAAAAGGTCCTCGACAGATATCTTCTCCCTCACATTGGTACAGAAGACATGCATCGTCTTCAGAAGGCATACTATCTTGGTCAGATGGTCGAGCGACTGCTCGAACTTGTACTTAACAAGCGGACACCAGATGACAAGGATCACTATGCAAACAAACGGCTCAAACTGTCGGGAGACCTGCTTATGTCGCTATTCAGAGTTGCGCTCTACTCTCTCACTCGCGATATTAAGTACCAGCTTGAACGGACTGCCGTACGTGGCCGAAAACCAAACATCAGGACTGCAGTCCGTGCAGATGTCATTACTCAACGCCTGAAGCATGCGCTTGCTACTGGCAATTGGGTCGGTGGTAAAGCTGGTGTATCCCAGCTTCTTGACAGGACGAACTACATCTCATCACTATCGCATCTCCGGCGCGTTGTATCACCGTTGTCACGATCCCAGCCTCACTTTGAGGCACGAGACTTGCACTCAACTCATTGGGGCAAGATCTGTCCCAATGAAACACCTGAAGGACCCAACTGCGGTCTGGTCAAGAACATTGCAATGATGGCCTATATCTCAGTTGGCACTGAAGAGCTTGCCGTAGAGAATGCCCTCTACAAGGCAGAGGTGGAGTCTATCGAGAAGCTCAGGGGTAAGCGTGGTACAAAGTGGGCAGATGTCTTTCTCAATGGTCGTCTGGTCGGTGTACACCCAGCGCCCCAGGTCCTTGCAAAGACTATCAGACAGAAGCGTCGTGCAGGTGAGATTGATTCTGAAATGAATATTGCATTCTACGAAGACACAAATGAGATTCAAGTCAACTGTGATGCTGGCCGTGTACGGCGTCCACTTATAGTAGTGGAGAATGGTAAGAGCAGACTGACTGACGAACACCTACGGATGATTACCGATGGTGAATGGAGTTTCACCGATTTACTAAGAAACGGAATTGTTGAGTATGTTGATGCAGAAGAGGAGGAGAACACGCTTATAGCGATGTATCCATCGGACATCAGTCCGAAGACAACTCACCTTGAAATTGTACCTTCTACTATCCTAGGAATCTCTGCTGCACTTATTCCATTTCCCGAGAGGAACCAATCCCCACGTAATGTATACATGGCCGGAATGGCCAAACAATCAGTTGGGGTTCCTGCTGCGAACTTCAAATTCAGAGCAGACACCCGGTCACACTTCTTCCACTACCCACAGGTACCGATGGTAAAAACTCGTGCAATGGACTCAATCGGGTTCGAGAAGCGTCCCGCAGGGCAGAACTTTGTTGTTGGCATCCTATCCTTCGAGGGGTACAATATTGAAGATGCCCTCATTATGAACAAGGCTTCTATTGAAAGAGGTCTTGGTCGGAGCACATTTGCCCGTGTATACGAGAGTGAGGAGCGCAAGTACCCTGGCGGTCAGGAGGACCGCTTTGAGATACCTGACAGGAGTGTCCGAGGATACCGTGCCTCAGAGTCCTACAGGAATCTTGGCGAGGATGGTATCATCGAAACTGAAGTTGAAGTACAGGGTGGTGATGTATTAATCGGCAGGACATCTCCTCCGCGATTCCTTGAGGAGTACTCCGAGTTTGAGATTGCATCACCAAATCGACGTGAAACATCAATAGCTGTCCGGCATGGTGAAGCAGGCGTTGTTGATAGTGTTATTCTGACCGAAACAATCGATGGTAATAGGCTTGTGAAGGTGAAAGTTCGCGACCTCAGGATTCCTGAACTTGGTGACAAGTATGCTTCTCGTCACGGTCAGAAGGGTGTTATTGGGTACATTGTTCCACAGCAAGACGTACCCTTCACGGAAGATGGTGTTGTACCAGACCTTCTTATCAACCCACATGCAATCCCCAGCCGAATGACTATCGGTCAAATCCTTGAGATGATTGCTGGCAAGGCTGGTTCAATGGCTGGTAAACAAGAGGATGCTACTCCCTTCTGTGGTGTGACCGAAGATGAACTATTTACTACAATGCGCAAGCACGGTCTCAAGCACAATGGCAGAGAGGTCATGTACTCTGGCATCACCGGTGAGAAACTCAAGACTGACATCTTCATCGGCGTCATCTACTACCAGAAGCTCCACCACATGGTCGCTGACAAGATTCATGCACGTGCCCGGGGTCCAGTTCAGATTCTAACTCGTCAGCCGACAGAAGGTCGTGCTCGAGAGGGTGGCCTGCGGTTCGGTGAAATGGAACGCGATGTGCTCATTGGACATGGGGCTGCAATCCTGTTGAAAGGAAGACTGCTCGATGAGTCTGACAAGAGCAACATGTTGGTCTGTGAGGAGTGTGGCCTTATCGGTGTCTATGACAGGAACAGGGACGCCTACTACTGTCCCATATGTGGCACTGGCGCAAAGATTAGCAGTGTCGTGGTTTCATATGCATTCAAACTCCTCATACAAGAGATGATGTCGCTGGGTCTAGCCACTAGGCTACGGCTCAAGGAGATGATCTAAAATGATGGCAACCACTACAAAGAAGATAGACAGTATAGAATTTGGTCTTCTGTCACCTGAAGACATTCGCAAGATGTCCGTTGCCCAAATCGTCGTAGCTGATACCTATGATGAAGACGCAGCCATGCGAAAGTAGCAGGTCGCTTTTGTTGAATAGGTCATCTAAGGCATGTTGGGGTCCCAGGGTTCCAAGGATGCAGACACTCACGTTTCTTGGCTTCGGCTATCATTAAGGTGTTTTGTCTGCCAATATACGATGTGAGAGCGTTTGGAATACTACTTTCAATTGAGAAGAAGATACATTTCACATACTGTGGAAGAGATTAGTGATTACGATGTCAATACCAAGTCAATGGGATGAACAATTGCTTGCTGAATGGAAGGCACTGGAGGGCTTCTTCGTTGAGCCAAATGTTATGCTTACTCGGAATGATGAAGCAGACATAAATGCAGTTAAGGTCAAGAACCACACTGTTTTCGTTGAACATCTTGAGGTAGGGTTTCAAAGCCAGAAAGATAATCTGGGCCGCATTAAAGACAAATTCACTGAAGGCAGAAAGAAAGCAGTCATCGAGTACGTTAGAAAAAGACTTGATTTTTCTGAATTCGAATGGAATTATTCTTGCAAGTATATCTATTCTTATGCTTCAGGCGTTGACAAGCTTCGAAGGGAACTGAAGCAAAGTGATATTGAGTTCATTGCGCTTGATGATGTTATCCAGTATGATATCCCGAATGCAATAAAGGCGTGGAAGCGGTATAGGATTGACACAGGGAAAGTCAAAAAACAAAACGTCTTGCCTAGAAAATACCGGCTGCTCTCGCTGATAGATGCATCTATTAAGGGCCGAGGAAGGTAATGAGAGTCACCTCACATGGATGATGGACCTAGTTGTAAGGAGTGTACTTTTGTCCTGTACCCTCTCAAGCTTGATTTTACTCAGAATGAGAATGCTAAAGAGATTTGGACGAAGAATGATTACTAGTCCCTCCTCAATCTTCTGACGGCTCTTGCGTAAGGCATCAGCATGAGCAAACAAAGGTTCTTTGTCATGCAGATTCTCCAAGATTGGAATGCACCCTAAAAAATCCGAGATTTCATAGCTTACTCTTAAATCCATTCCATACCACTAGGTTTCCAACCTGCAAACTTCAATATATTTCCTTGTCTTATGGATAGAAGTCAGTATCTCCTATCCCATGTTTCCCTTACTTGGTATTCAATCAGCATTGGAACCACGTTTAAGGGAGATTCTTGGAAGCGCCGAAGCCAAGAATTGTCGTGAAAAACGGATTCGAAAACTTAAGGAAAACGGGTTGATATCGTTGGAATATTGGATATTGTAAGCTCAGGCAGATTCGTAGGAAAACAGTACACCCCTAATGTGAAGTTTGTCGAGCTGGTACCGCCTGCGGAATCCGCGAACAGGTTTCTGTATATTCCATTGGGTCATATTCTGCAAAGAGCAGAATATTCACCATAGAGATGAAGGATATTCCCATATTCCGATGCAATTCTCTATTGTATCACGAACTGCATCTTTTTCATCTTCCTTTTTGATGTCAAGACAAACACGGTATAGATGTGGGACCGTGATAAGACCAATATTCAATGCAGTGGCTCGCTTTATTACCTGATCTGTAAATGCTTTGGACAAATTTCTTTCTTTTGGATGGATATCCTTCCAAGGATTACCAATGAAAATCCCCTTGACTCCCTCGACCGCCACATATTCAATGAGTTGACGAACCTTCTCGATTTTGAAATAGCCCTTCGATCCAGCACATTCTACAATTCCCCGAAAATCGCCATCGGTAATTTCAATATCCTGTACACCACCAGATTCTTTCTCTTCTGTGTTAAATCCAAGCCATTCTAGGTGGTGAGCAACCTTTCGCGTGAGTGAGTGTCCGCTTCCTGAGAGAATCGCTTTCTCTTCCCTGATTTGATTGAGTTCTTTTTCTAGTGAGTGATATTTGGACCTGATATCTTCTTCGTTCCTTATCATGATACTATCAATCCAGAATGGTAGAGGTTGTGATATCTTAGAGTATTTTGATACGATGTAATAGTCAATGCACTTTAGAAGTCGGTCAAGAGAGCGTATAGCTTCTTTATCCATCTCGCCGTGTAACAGAGATTCGGTTGATGGCAGTACTATTATTCTTCCTCGGTGCATATCGTAGCTAAAACCAACACATCCTCCTGAGGCGAATTCTCACACAGAGTTCGTCATATACGAAATCGTATAGACGAAAGCTGGCAAATATATATCGGCCTTTTTATCGAACATCAGGAGAAGGCTTGGAGGTTTCGATATGATTAAGGGTGTTAGGATTACAGCTATTGTGCTATCTATTCTAATCATGACTACTGCGATGTCTGAAATCATAATGCTTCCAGATAGCAGTTACAATTCTATCCAAAATGGATACGAAGCGAATGTGTCAGTTTCTGGCCAATTGACCGGCACTCAAGTGACACCAGATTTAGTAATGAAAATTGGGAATATGACCCTAACTTTTCATACCATTGAACCAGAGCGTGACATGCTTGCGGTGTATCAATTAGGAGCTGAGATATCGACACTTGAATTCAGAGTAGTTCCTGATTAAACAGGAAAATACCAGACAAGTATTCTGAAGAATGGGCAACTGGTTTCACTTCAAAGCCTTGATTGTAACATGTTAGAACCCATAACAATCACGAATCCGACCCAGCAAAACCAGCTCGCCTCAACAGGGCCCCAAGCAGGAATCTCTGCTGAATATACATATGAATGGTGGGACGGAATTAAACAAGTGACCGGTCCATCATATCTGATTAAATACCACCATCCAGACCGAGATTACTATCAGATTCCAGTTTTCGGCGATTGGAGCGCAAACGGTTATCATGCAATACACACCCAGGTTAACCACGATTTATCTACCTACATGATTGCAGGAGGATGGGGCGCTATATTCGCTGCGCTTGGTGCATACCTTGGAGCAAGATTTGGCGGTCCATGGGGTGCTGCGGGAGGGGCTCTTATCGGTGGCATTCTCGGAGCTGTCTTCGGATATGTCACTCAGGCGCAGATAGGAGATGAGGCAGGATGTGTTTGGTGGTGGTGGGGCATTGACTACAATAATTGGTTCTGGGCCAATGCTTGGTGGCTACTCACGAATCCACTTGGTTGGGGCGCTTCGATTGGCGCGCTGTATGCAATGGGCTACTTGAGAGTTGGAACCGCTACGTTCATAGGTGCGGTGGGCATTGGAGGCCCGTAGAAAAAGACTTTCAAAGGGGCGAAATGAAACCATGGAGACATCGAGTACTTTGTACAAGGCACTTGGTGCCTTTCTTGTCATTGCAGCAATTGTGATTCAGAGTTGTGTCAGCATCTCCGGAGCTTATTTTGGATTTGAAGCAAATGTATACTGGTACATTTCTAGCTTAATCTTGTTGTTCGCGGGAAGTGTTATGCTTGTTTCTGCATATTCTTCTCGACTGTTTGCTTTCAACCCCAAATCGAACTATGCAATCATGTTGATCGGATTCGTAGGAATGATTGTGCTTTTTGTAGTTGGTGGATACCTAGGGGATTTGCTGCCAGAAATGGCTCAGACTACATTGATGCTTGACATGTTTTGGACATTCCTACTTGGCCTGATTTCAAAAGGGTTCCTGACGAATGCGAGAAGTCTAATGGTATCAAACTGAGGGATAGCTCCCTCAGTTCTTTTTTTGCTTTTCGGGACCAGAGTTCCATTAGCTAGATCAAGACAGTTCCGGGCTGTTATGCTAGTGTGCCCAGCTTCTGAGGCATGTCCATTTTGCTACTTGTTATGAAACAGATTTGAACGACGCATATTCCGGAGTTGGTGGCATCAGATGAAGACACTCCGAATGCTAGTAGACGGGTTTTTGTTACGATGCAGTGGTCTACACTGTAGTCCCTCATTTCGAGTCTAGAGTGAATGAGTCGTACAATCCATCCAGACAATGCAAACCTCGAAAAGGCCATGCAAAGACACTAGTCAAATCCACGCCCGACTTAATGAAATAGTTATCCCTTCTTTTTCTTCCCGCCATTCTGTATCGCCTTGTGCAAGGAAAATGTTATGTCTGTCTGTACAGTCATTCTGAATGGGGCGTGTCTGTCATGGTCGTGAGAGGACATGATAGAAAGGATAAAGGAGTATTTCGCCCCTGAGAATCAGACTGAGATCCCGGGATACCTTTTCAGAGATCTGTACGTCAGTTTCTTCTTGCTGATGTTGATTAGTTTCTCAGGGTCAGAGTTGATTGACCCCTCGATTCCCATCTGGCTCATCCTCTGCTATATTGGACTTGACTTTGCAGTCATAGTGCGCCTCTTTCTCATATAACACGTATCTTGAAAACCAAGTTCGAACTGTTTCGTCCACATACAACAGCATTACTCCCTCGCCATGTGTTGGGCTTATTGCTCATCTTGTAAAAGAATATGCATACGCCTCTCAAAACTTTCTTCTTTCCAGACATAGAAAGGGCACCCAAGGCGCCACCAGTATAGCGTATATTAGAGAAACAAAAGCCGCGAATAGACGAATGATTCAGTCTATTTTACCAAAGCAACTATCAGCGGAGGTTGATTGTGTTTTATATGATGCAGAACAGGCATTTCGGACATCGAGCAAGTCAGACATAGAAACTAGAGTAGCTGAGGTGGCGGGGGGGATTTTGGGCGTATCTGGTCTTCCAGAAGACCCAGAACTAGTAAAGGCGGTTGCCTTTGTTCTTCTTTCAAATTAGACGATGTTTAGCAGGACGGGTGACTGTGATCCGGAAGCGAGGGCAAGATATGGTTTTCTGTATCTCATTACAAAATCGAAATACAAATATGCAAATGAGTGAAACTAGTAGTCAGGGATATCGTAATGAGAATGCGCCAGTACTTGATGGTCGTAGTCATTGTTACTACACTTGTGCTCTCGATTGCAGGCCAGACATTTGCCGCTCACAGGTACGCCGAGGTCCTGCAAGACGGCAGGGCGTCCCAGAGTGTTGAGGGTCACTGGACAGTGTGGTTCCCAGGTGGGCCATCTAACTGGACCCTAGACATTGACCTAGTGATTACTGGGGGGGCTCTGGACCTTGTCGTAAGCATATTCGACATGTACTGGGAGGACTATGAGGCAAATGATGACCCTCAGTATGGTGCACTCTATGAGTTCTTTGGTGTTACAGAGATAAACGAAACACTGCCGCTGGACCTGCAGGACTTTGGTCATATGTTCATCTTGGTACGTGGGACCAATCCGGGACTGATAACCATGGACGGCCATGTCATCGCACGCTGCGACTATGTGAGTCAGCTCCTGTATGTCCCATACCCGAAAGAGCTCGTTATAGTTTCTGTTGTCACATTGGGTTTTCTTGTAGTAGACCTCTCTGTGTCATGGTATAGACCGAGAGTTGAATGAGTAGCCAGTACTTCAGAGGAATTGTTTATTAGAAACCTACATCTAATAGATTCGGGCTATAGTAGTGAAGGAGAGGGATTGGCCTTACTACCATGTCCGAGCTGTATCTGTTTCTCGCACAATTATTGTCCAATGGAGGAAAAAAAGAAAATGAATAAACTGACGGCTCATCAGAATATTCTTGTGATATTGATTGTAGTGATGGGCTTTAGCATAATACCGGTATACCCTGTCGAAGCAACTTCTTGGTTGAGTTGGAAATCAGGGGCTGTAGGAGATGTTTATGAGTATCAACTGGATGACTACTGGAGTTTCACTAGTACTCCTTATCCCGGCTACGAGGGTTACCCCAGGAATAGCTGGAACGATGTCATCATGTCACATGTGGATCTCAATAGTGATGATGACTGCGAGATATTATTTGATACTACGAGTTCTTCAACTATTATGGGATATCTAACGATGGAGTCTGACATGCGGATAGAGGATGCAAAAAAGCTCCAAATCAGAGGAAGATATGGCTGTAGGTTCAGCTATGCTGGCATAAGAACATTGGGCTATATCGAAGTCTACGATATTACCACTTCTTCGACCATATATAGCTGGACGATTCAGAGTTCAGAAGCCGCCAATGACTGGTACTGGGTCACCTATGCGAGTCAGCTTCTACCGGTTTCAACTTCACATGACTATGTTATTAGACTAAGAGCAGTCGACAACTGGATTCAACAGAAAGTGCAGATTGCCTTTGAATCCGCTGAGGTGTGGTTCCATGCGCCATATACTGCTTCTCTATTTGAATCATATGGCGACTCAAACACATGTAGATGGAAGTCATACTTCGGTTTTCTTCAGGGTGAGTTAGATGATATCATGAGAGACCATACACCATACGTCTACACACCTAGCTTGGTCGAAGGAATTCCATATGGATGGCTTCCATGTTATCTACATGAGTTTCGAAGCGCTCCCTATTATATACTGGAGGCAGGTGGATGGTGGGCAACAAATCTTCCTGGTGTGGTAGGCTGGACCGAATCTAGTATCTTAGAGGAAATAGTTGACGGATATGAAGAGTGTGAAGTCTATACAAGGAGTTGTGACCTCCTCTCTGCAGGTTCTCTCTATTTCGCTGAAGTTGGCTACGATATTTGGACCCCCGGAAGTGTGACGGTAACACTAGAAGCTGAACTTGGGAATCAATTCGACTTTATTTCTCAAGTGAATCCGCCTGCATTCCCAGTTGCCTATCTCAACCTAAGGAGTGTCGAGAGAACGTATGGTGGATTAGTATTATCTTCAGACACATCTGGAAACTATTCGTCTTATGAGAGTCCCGGCACTCCTACAAACTGCTCTATTGACTACTCTAATAGTAATGATTGGTATACAGTCAGCCTAACTGGTATCTATCCCTATTGCATAAAGATTCACGTTGTGTTGTCAGAAAAATCCTTGAGCGACCCAGTCGGCTATTCCCAATACATGGGCTCGACTATTGAAGACATTGGTGTTAGTAGTTCTCCGACTGACCTGATTCCGGTCACAGTGACATTGAATCAACCGCTAAGCGTGAGAGATTTTACTGATATAATACAGGAATTTGAGCTTAAGCCTGTGCATTTTCGTTTCTCTGCGCATAATCGAACAGAAGTTATACAAGGTCAAGGAGTGCCTAACTCAAATGGAGAAATTTCTCTTTCCATTCTGGAATCATATGTCGGAGGCCTCGAATTCTCAGGAATTCATTCTTTTGATGCCTACATACCAGTTTCTCGTTTGAAGGAGTTAGCTGACAGTGACATTGTCGCAGTCATAGACACGGCCGCATATCACGCCTTGAGCAATCAATGCTTCTGCCTCCAAGACTTCCTTGAAGTTCTTTGGTTTAACGAAGAT
>CAYPUO010000045.1:0-10536 GCA_964413775.1 uncultured archaeon | reverse complement strand
GTACCGTCATAGCCAGCGGAGGTTTTATTGTCTGTTGTGAGTGTGGCGCTGTTATTGCAAGAGAATATGTCTTTCCAACATATCAAATGGGAGAAGAGCATAGCGAAGGGTCACCTGAAGCTAGCGTGTATGGCTCCTTAGGTAACCGGATGCATATTGTAGACGGACTCGGAAGCTACATAGGATTCCACAAAGATCGATTCTTTCGGGATGCTAATGGTAAATCACTTTCTGGTCCAATGCAAAAGAAATACAAGAGACTGAAAAACGTATACAGTACAAGAATACGTATTGGAAAAGATGAGGCCAAGTATAGAGCCCTGCGTACCTTGAACCATGTTTCTAAACTGCTCATGTTAAATGAACAGGTAAGAGATAGAACCGCATATCTGTATAAGAAAATAGTTTCAGAAACCAAGAATAAAGTGACAAATAATATACTTCTTGTGGCAGTCTGCCTATTGATGGCCGTTCGCGAATTCAAGGAAGGAGCGCCCATTACCCTTGAAGAAATTGCAGATGTGTTTGAAAAATGCGGCCATAGAGTAAATGTACGAGCAATTGTGAGAGAAGCTCTAGATTTAAGGACAATAAGTGGTTACTCTCCAAAAATACGATCTCCTGAAGACTACGTTCCTCGAGTTCTTTCGATGTTTATGAATAGCCCTAAGGTTGTAAAGAAAGTCAAGGCACGTGGATGGACACTTCGGAACTATGAGAATTCGCTCAGAGAGAAGATATTACAGATTTTGGCTTTAATTCCTTCTTCAAAACGTGGTGGTCGAAACCCGTTCATATTTGCTGTATCAGCAGCCTACGCAAGCGATCGCTTGTTGGCATCCGAATCTAGAAAACGAGCAGTATTGACTCAAAAACTTGCGTCACAGGCTACAGAAGTTGCTGAGTATAGCATTAGGGATCATTTTGGTATGATTAAAAATACCATTGAAATGATATCAACAGTACCAGTATAGAAACTCTTGTCCTCGAATCAGGTAAGGTGATTGCTACGGATAGAATTGGGTATAAGCAGAGGCCACAAGTTGTCATCTGTTCCAATTCAAAATGTAGAGACTGTAATCTTGAAATTGGTCCAATTGGATGTTCCAAACAGAGCCACAGGGAACAGACTTCTTCACGGAAGATGATCATAGTTGAACTGAAGAATAGACTAATTCACTACAGTGAAGAAACCTCCTCCAGTTCTAACAGAAAATGGGATACCATTTTCATTGATAACCTTGGCATGACTCCTATGTGGGAGAATTTGATTGACCTATATAATGTGGGACCATATCTGGCAGTCTTTTTCGGAGAATCGGGGAATGACTACATAGGATATCATGCATTTCCGCGCGTCAAGACCTCACTTGAATACTCCTTGCTCCACGAAATGGAGTCATTGTTCAGGATGAAGTTTGAGTATGGTGACTTGGGACGAATAAATCTTCAGCAGACATTGAATAGGATAAAAGAATGGGTAAACATGCAAATCGCCTCCTCACTACCTGAAATCAATTCTACAACAAGATTGTCTATTTCAGAAATAATTGCTCACAGGAGCTCAGTACTCTCCGACCTCTTTCCACTCATTCTGGATGAATGTATTGAGGAGATATATCTAGACCGACCTGGCGACTCGATTTATTTTGATCATTCTCGTCTAGGAAGAGTCGTATCCAGTCTAGCTATGGATACAACAGATATCTCCAAAGTGACTACTCTTCTTCGTGCTGAAAGCAATCAACACCTTGACAGGAGAAATCCCTCTCTGAAAACGAATGTTCTCATTTATAATGTACCCCTCAGGTTTTCTATCAGCCTCCCACCGCTTTCACCAGATGGTATGAGTCTGGAGATACGAAGAGCTCGCATAAAACCATTCACAGTTGCAGAGTTAATTCAGAATGGAACTCTGAGTATTGAAGCGGCAGCGCTTCTGATTCTTGCGATTTCTTCAAGGATGAATATCACAATTACGGGAGAACCTGGCTCAGGAAAGACTACATTGATGAATGCCCTAGATCTTGTTACTCCCAGAATATGGAGAAAAGTCTACATCGAGGATGTTCTTGAAAGCCGTATTATTGGTGGTACCCATCAGATTAGGTATCAGGTGGACCCAGTAGAAGAAATAGAGAAATCGCTCAGTAAAGCTGAAGAGATAACTAAGAGCCTTCATCGTTCGCCAGACTATATGATACTAGGAGAGATTCAGACTGCGGACCATAGCCGTGCATTGTTTCAGTCAATTACAGCAGGACTTAGGTCAATCCAGACATGTCATAGCCTGTCCCCAGCAAGTTTAATCACTCGTTGGAATGTAGAACATGAAATAAGCAATGCTAGTCTAGCTCTAATGGATGTAATAGTATCGATGACACAGCCAGAGGCTGGTAACTCAAAAAGATGTGTTGAAGAAATCGTAGAAATATGTAGGACAAGGAAATCAGGGATAATCGAATTCTCTGGAATCAACACGCTATATACGATGCAGCTAGCAGATGATGATATTCTATGGTCAGACCATGGAGCATTTATGGAATCAAAAAGAGGAGACTTGGCTACTCTTTCAGATGAATACAATAGAATCTTGACTCATCTTAGAAAAACTCTGGAGAATCCTGGACTATCATTAGTGAGGAGTGAGAGTATTCCATAATACTAGTTGACCAGGATTAGTAGAAAGCAACCTTGGTAAGTATATCTCATTGGACTGATTCGGCTTGGTGGGCTTAAATACCTCGAACCCAACCATACGTCGAGGTGTGGTACTATGACTAGAGTCCCTTCGATTGTTCGTGATGACAGAGGAGGACCGCTTGTGGAAGAAAGCCTCCTACTCGGCCTTGCTGTCATTACAATTTCTATTGTTATAGCAGTGATCTTGCAGGCTACAGGATGGGCCCAGGATGTGATTACAGGCTTGATTCAATTGCTTCAAAATAGTTGGAGTGGCCTGACAAATCTATTGCCCTGATGTTCTGTATCGAACACACAAACTAGTTGAAAGTGCTCTGGAGAAAGGCTTATTTATCCACTGTAGAGGTGCTGAGTTGCTTCGGACTGGGCAACCTTTGCTCCGGTAGATCTTCGAACACTTGTTTGAACAACCGACTGTAGTCCGGCCCAGCATAGGGGACTCTCGATCCCCCGACCCGGGTTCGAATCCCGGCCGGAGCACCATTTCTACTCATGATATGATTGATCTGCGCCTCACAACAGGAACTACTAGAAACAAAACTGAGCTTGAAATGGCTAGAAATAATGGATAAAAACCTAGACCTTCGGATACATTAGAGTCAGTCGGTGTAATAATGATATAGAGTTTGCCTGAACATGTTGAGATTCCCACACTTGGTGAAGTTTCGTATGCTAGCTCATACACTCCAGGCGTATCAGGGAGTAACAAGTCTATCTTCATGAAACCACTATCTTCTGTAGATGAAACTATGGTGGTATTCAGCCACGAGAATTTGAAACCAATCCCATCCACGAACGATCCATTTAGAACTTGTACTCTTATTGTGGTAGCTATGGCCCTCATAATCGAGTCAATTGTATAATGAAATTCTGATATTCGTACAGGGATATCAAGTTTGACCTGAATAGTGAAATTGCATGAACTTGATAGCTCAAAGAGAGACTTATTCCCTACACACTGTATTGAAAAAATGTACGTTCCAACAGGAGTAGGACTTTGGATACTTACTATTGCAAGGCCTGATTCGTCAGTGAAAGCAGACTCCGAAGATTCTAGGTTTAGTATTGAAAGCGTAATCTGGCGGTGTGATATGTTCCCTTTATAGTTGCTCAGGTGAACAACTATGTCAATTGGTTGTGCTGGAGAAGCAAAGCCTACTACATTACTATATTTCAATTCTATGGTTGGCCGTTCCCATACACCGAGAGTAAATGAGATAGTGTCGTTTGAAATGCAGTATTCGCTAGATACCGTTATGCTAAAAGTCCTGTTTCCTGTTTCACCAAGAATAGGAACATAAAAGACAACGTGGTTGTCGTTCAAAAGTGTTTGAGTTGTGGAGTAGTTTGTGGCTTCATCAGTCAGAGAAACGAAACCATCGGGAATAGAATGAGAATAGATGTCAGTAACATAGATGGATATTGTGGTATTCTTGTTTAATTCAACTTGTCTTGAATATGTAGTATTTACAACCAGTGAACCACTAATATGACAAGGAATTTGTATAGATGACTTGTTGTATCTTATATTGCCCGGATAGGTAACAGAAATCAAATGCTCGCCTAAAGCTACGCGGCTGTCTGCGTAGATTTGGAAAGTCACGTATCCCGTTTCATTAGTAACTCTCTGCATATGATAGCTGGAATTGGTGATCGCAAGATCCACGGAAAACCCTTGCATAATGTCTTCTTGGGAAGTAAGTCGGAGTGTGATAACGGAGGTGTGGTTTAACTGGAGAGAAACAAGGGTATTGTAACTGATGATAGATGTTTGTTTCTTTCTGATTTGGATATTGAAACTAGCACTAACCCCACGGTAATAGCAAGACTCGTTACCAGAATAGGAAACCTCGATTGAATGGCTTCCTAGCGACAGCGACTGTGTCCGTAAATCTATCTCTATTAGAGCCTGACCTGTAGAATTTGTTTCTACAGTTTGTACAAACACTGAGTCATGATAGATAGAAACAGCCGCATTCGGGATAGGATTATCAGTATCATCGAAGAGAGCTACGACAAAAGTAAGCTGGTCGTCAGGAGCAAGAATCGTTTTGGTGGGCGTGATATTGATTGATGTTAGAGATGTTATCAGTAACGTTGTCCATTGACAGCACGGCGCAAGTGAGAGCGAATTATTCCCTCGAAAAGTGGCATTGAGAAGAGTGTAGCCTAGCGGATGCGACATTGGAAATGTATATTGTAATGTAGCAATGCCTTCTTGATTAGTAATAGACATACCAAGAAACTGATTATTTGTCTGATCGTAGAATTCTAGGATTTGGCTTGGAATTGGAGGTCCATATGTTATATTCGTAAGAAGGATAGCCGAAAGCTCAAAAGACTCGCCACGCGAAACAGTTGTTGGGCTTACTGCGGCTGCATGGGAGGGAGTAGATGAAAGAGTGATTAGTATACATAATGAAACGAATGTAATGTATCGAATTCCCCTTGTAATGTCCAATGAATTTCTATTATTGTGCTCCATGTTGGCCACGCCTTCCATATGATGAAAGAAGCGGTTGGTGGCTGTTGTCCGAATCAATATCCGATTGTTCGTCTTTTAATCTCCTACAGACATTTGATTGTGTTCTTTTTCCTTGGTGAAAAAAATGGGAGTTCTTATGCAGTGTTGCGAGATGAATTCTTGGAACAGGCCGCTCAAGGCATTGTTTACTGCAGCAGAACAAGCTAGAAGGACCGGAGTATGGTACATGCCAACATAAAACTCGAAAAGCATGAACATGAAATAAAAAGTGTAGGTCTTTGGCAATTGATAAGTATCGTCTGGGCTGGAGAGGTCTTAGTTTCTGTAATCTATCTACTATATGTATACATTCTTCCAGTATACGGACTAGGACTACACGGACTAGTGCAATATAGACTAGCATTGGAGAGTGTTCTCTGTTCTGTTCCTGTGATTACTGGGAGTGCTCTGGCATACCGTAAGTTGCAGAGTAGTGTTCCTGTAATTTCGGTTGAAGACGAGTTTGTGTTTCTGGCATTGCAGGAACGATATGTAGGTGTCGTTGGTTTGAAAATCAGTGCTGTATCAGGTTCGGTCTTATCAACTGCAGAAATGCCTAGCTACAACACTGCGTTATTACTCGCAATTAGAGCGGGAATGAATAAGCATGTTAACTTTGCTTATGAGTTTGGGGTTGAATCAGGAGACCCATTTCTTCGCTTCTTCATCTCTACAACAGGAGATGATATTCATTGTATAAAGGAAGCCTTGAAACGAGAGGCCACCCGAACTGAAGCTATTCTGCTAGCATCCCTTGACAACGTGAATGTGCAACTGCTTAAGGGAAATGATCTTTCAAAGGCCATTGGCGCTTCAGTAGATTACTCAATCAGTGACTCTGGTTCAATTCATGCCACCAATCCCACAAAGAGCTTACTGATTGTAAAAGGAACTCCGTCAGTCACTCCCACAGATAAATCATCACAAGTTGGAACATTCATTTCAAGTGCTCTCAGACAAGGGTATTCGTTATCCTTGACATGTGTATTCTCAAGAGCGAAGCCTGGTAAGGAAAACAGAGAACTAGAAAGAAAATGGAAAAGCATCAAATCAAAGGAAAGTCGAAATGAGGATTCTCTTGCAGATCAAGTAATGAAGAAATCGTTAGTTCACCAATATGAAGAAACTAATACCAATTCCGCGTGGTTTGAAGCATCAGTTTATGTTTCTATGGAGAACAACGACGGAGAATCTGTCGAAGAAGGAGTAAAGGGATTACTTCTCTCAATTTGGGGAGGTGATGACAGTCTATCGCTTCAGGAAAGGACAGTCAGCCAGCGCTTGCTATACCGTATACTTATGAAACGCCATTTCAACTCGCAACGACTACATATTGGTCGGTTGGCAGCATTTGTCAATACACCAGTACAGCAGCTTCCTGTAATTAGTGCACAAGAGATTCCTGACTTTCCGATTCCTCCGAGTGATACAATCGAAAACGAACTCGAGATTGGCCGGGCGGTATATGGAAATCGAAAACTAGGAAGCATCGGACTAAAGAAAGAATGGCTTAGAGAACATGTAGCAGTGCTCGGAGCTACTGGAACAGGAAAGACTACACTAGTAAAGAAGCTAATGGCTGAAATCTCTTCTAAGACTAGTATTCCTTGGTGGGTTTTCGATGTTAAAGGATCTGAATACTCAGACCTTGCATCCTTTGATGATGTTCTTGTTCTCCGTCCTGGACTCGATTCTACTTTTGTCATTGAGTTCATGGAGAACGGAATAAGCGACTCAAACAGAGCTCACTCCACATTTTCTCTGCTGCGAGAACTAATCCAAGAGAATAATGCTTCTGAGTTGTCGCCAGCTATGGAGAAGCTCCTACGAGAATCTGTGCTTTCTCTTGCAAGAAGCAAGAAACAGGGAGTCGGCATAGCAGACCTTGTAAATGAAGTAATGAAGTTGGCAGGGCAGGATAGAATGGCACAAATGACAAGAGATGCATTGTTGAATAGACTTGAAATCCTTACCCGAGAGCCTCTTGGTTCAATCTTGTCAGGTGGGAATGATGCGTTTGAGATATCAGGACTTCTCAGCTCTAGAGTTGTTTTCGACCTGCGCTATGTTTCTCAAGTTGGAGGAATGGATGCAGCACGCCTACTCTATAACCTCGTAGCGAAACGAATCTTTGATGCTTCGATGCGCAGAGGAATAACCCCAGGATTACACCATTTGGTCGTCTTAGAAGAAGCAAGTAATCTTGTTCCTGAAAGCTACACAAGACATTCTGCGGCAGATGTGACAACTGGAGAATCAATGGTCATGTTACAACGCGCAACTGGCCAAGGAGTAGTGGTCGTGTCTACAAGACCCAATATTTCATCAAACATATTGGCGAATACAGCCACAAAAATCACTTTCAGACTTCCATACGATAGTGGTGTTGGCGGCCGCTTTATGTCAATCGACTCTAACCAAGAACAGTATCTCCGGATTATCCAACGAGGAAGAGCATTGATTACAATGCCAAACTCTGCCACATTTGAGATTTCCACAGAACCTTTCAATATTGTTGACTATCTGGGAAAAACGTCTGTGAGTTATGATTCTGTAGAACCTAGTCAATCAGAAAGCACCACTGAGATTTCAGACAACATCAAATCAATGAAAAGTCTGGCGGCCAGAACGGTAGGTCCTGATGATAGATTGCTTTCAACATCTTCAACCAATACTGTATTCGATAGGATTGGTGAATTAGCAAATCACATCATTGCATTCTTGACAGCAAGAGATATTACTATTGAAGATGATATCAAGGAGTTTCTGACCAGCCTAGATACAAGAATATCAGAGAGTGATGCAAGAGAAATCATACGAGACTTGGTTTCTCTCTCTACAATTCAGCGAGAAGCAGTCCCACTAGTCCCGGGTGGGTTTGTATATTCGGCTCCAGGCAATGGACTTATCGCCGTTAAGAAAGTCATAATGGACTATCTGTCAGTCAGACTTGAAGGTATATATGAAAAACGTAGAGATGACGAAACAGGACCGGACTTGCTTGTTAATGATACAGGGATAATCGTAGTCCCTGAACATCTCAAGGCATCATCGTTTGAGTCAGTAATTGAGCAAATCCGTCATCAGATGAGTGTCCTTAGGAATGGTGTGTCCGATCTTGTAGTAATTGTTAGGGGGAGTGTTGCTGCTGCAAAACTGCGTGAAAAGTTGGATAACTCTGAAGAGTTCGAGTCAGTTTCTGTCGTGTCGGCGTTTCCGAGCTCTCTCGAAAAGCTAGTCGAGAGATTCATTACGCTTAGGAAAGATACGCCTACCCTTAGTTTATCACATACTGATCCTGAAACGGCTCAACTTGACCTAATTGAGGCAGTCCATCAAGTGGGAACTGCTACGAACCGGGCCCTGCAGATGAGGCTATGGTTTGGTCTGATTCAGGACTTTGTCGACCTCTCAAAGGGATGTGTCAAGTGGGAATTCATTCTCGAATTCATAGAAACGACATCAATACAGTCTAGGAAAGGAAGAACTGCGCCATTGCATATAGAAGAAGGAAGAAGAGCTCTAACTGAGCTTCTTGCTGATGAGATGTTGACAGCCATACGTATTGGAACAGGAGGAGGACTAGCCGAATTAATGGAAGGACTATGGATTGTTAATGCAACAGTGCTGAAAGAGTTAAAGACTCAAGCAATCGATGAGCTCAGGAGTGAACTAGTTAAGCGAAACGAAAACGTAGTGGGAGGACACAGCTACTACGACATTTGTGCTGGTAAGAGATCATATGTGGTTTTTCCTACCCAGCAGGAACTGAGTACATTGATTAGATTGCATAGTGAGATTGCGTGTAGAGATTGTGAGTCAACTGAAGTCGTATGTATTCTCACAGCAGCAGAGTATCTTGAAGAGTCGGTTATCACACCCGCTAATCTGATAATCCATACCATGGATGAAGGAGTTACGTCTATATTCATTTAGAGAACAACTTCCGTACAAGGAATTCGCTCTCCTCTAAGTAATCTCTCAAGGTTACCAGGCACACATAGATTGAAGATAGTAACCTTAGCACCTAATCCAGATAATGAAACCAAGTCTTTCATCTTTTTAGCCATTCCACCGGTTACGTCAGTTGAGTCTGAAGGACCAGCGAGCTGAAGAACATGTTCCATGTTCTGTTGATTTACAGTGGGTATCAATTTCGCTTTGGAATGTGTTCGGGGATCTTTGTTGAAGATTCCGTCTACATCTGTTCCAATGAATACTCTGTGAATATTCAGATTCTGCGAGAGAAAGACCACAATAGTATCACCGCTGAGTATTGATGCACCCTGTTTAGTATCAAAACATACATCACCGTGGGTTATGACAATATGTCCAGCGCTTATTGTTCTTGAGATAATATCAGTAGAGAAACGTGTGATTTGTTTGTCTTCTAGGAGCACCGTGGAAAATGGAGGTATTACAACAGAATATAGGCCTTCGGAGTGAAAGATTGTTTCTACAGTCTGTGCAAGTTCGTTCATATTATGTCTGATAGCAGGAATACCTTGAAGCAGCTTAGTCTGGGGGGTATCTAGATTTCCGTATCCGTAGATATGAGCAGCTTGGTGGCCATGTGCACCTCCCCCAAGCACAACAATTATGGGGTCTGAAGTAGCCCTCAGCTCCTGTGCAATCCTCTGTATTGTAGACTTATCTACTGCAGGAGGGCTGGATTCCTTGTGAGTAATAACAGAGCCTCCGAGTTTTATTAGAATTGCATTGGTCAACATAGTCACGTAAAAAGAAGATATGAAATGTACTTATGGAGATTGTTCTCCTTTGTTTGGGTAGCACTCTAGTCATTCATAAGACAAGGTTTTTATCCGAACCATTTTCCGTTGGATTGAACACGTATCAGTGCGGGATGCGATATGATATGACCCAAAGAGCAAGAATTAGACTCTCAAGCACTAGTACAGAGCACCTAGATGGTGTATGCAATCAGATTAGGCGAATCACCCGTAAGACAGGTGTGAGAATGTCAGGTCCGATTCCACTTCCCACTAGGCGAATGGTAATCCCAACCCGCAAGACCCCGTGTGGACAAGGATCAGAGTCATGGGACAAATGGGAGATGCGTGTTCATAAACGTCTAATCGATATTGATGCAGATGAAAGAGCGATTAGGCAGATAATGCGTGTCCGAATCCCTGATTCGGTCTACATCGAAATCGAATTGACGGGATAGATTCTCTTTTTCATCTTAGCACAAACTCTTTCTTGCTACGATTGTAGTGTAGGTTTACTAGTTTAAGTACCATGAGGAAATATCGCATGTGTGGTATTATTGGTGTTGTGCAAGAAAGAGG
>CAYPUO010000044.1:7325-10572 GCA_964413775.1 uncultured archaeon | reverse complement strand
GGGTGTATCCTCCGAATCCAGGTCTAGACTGCCCAAGGTAGAATGAGTCTGTTGAAGCTGAAATTCCCAAGTGATAGTCCAGCCCGAGGGAATCAGCAGCCTCAATTAAAGCAAGTACTACTTCATACGATGCAAGTGCTGGATATTCGGGTCTGACATACTGCTTACTTGTCCCCTCGAGTCTGACTGCCCCAGTAGAAATAATGAGGTCTCCAATTTGAATGTCCTCCTTGAGTGTTGCAGTCGATCCAACGCGGATGAAGTTGCGAGCACCAACATTTGCTAGCTCTTCAACGACAATCGCAGTTCCCGGTCCTCCAATCCCTGTTGAGCACGCTGAAACAGGAGCCCCCTTGTAGGTGCCTGTGTGAGTCACAAACTGACGATGGACCGCTGTCTCTCTATGCGTGTCCCACTTACTGCTAATCTTCTCGACCCGCTGCGGATCTCCGGGCAAGATGACAGTCTGCGCCACCTCGCCCTCTTTCACCTCCAGATGGTATTGCTTGCGATCCTCTGTTTCTGGACGCTTTGCCGAAATCCGCTTCTCTTTCATGATCAATCATCTTTCTGATAGAAGAAGCCTCGATTTTATGCCTTTCGAAGTTATTTCGACATGCATTTAACACTAGAGCCTTATGCCTAGCTAGATAGATAGAATAACGGTTGTGGTGGAATGGTTCAGACACTTGATGAAATGGATTGGCTCAGCCACGGAAAGAGAACGCGACTTCATAGGTTGATGTATGAACATGGACCCGGAAATGGACACCTCTTGTTATTGCCCATAGATCAGGGACTAGAACATGGACCTGAATCGTTCTTTCCGAACCCTGAATCTGCAAATCCTGACTTTCAGTACCGTCTTGCCGTAGAGGGAGGCTATTCAGGGATTGCATTGCATCGGGGCCTCGCTGAGAAGTATGGCTATCGCTATGCTGGAAAAGTTCCTCTTGTGCTAAAGATAAACGGAAAGACCAAGATCCCTTCTGATGATAATGCTCTCTCACCAATGACTGCTTCGGTGGAAGATGCTGTCAGACTAGGAGCTGATGCTGTTGGCTATACGCTGTATGTTGGCAGTCCGAATCAAGTAGCAGACTTCACTCAGTTCAAGAAGGTGAAAGATGACGCAGAGCGATACGGCATGCCAATCATCATCTGGTCGTATCCTCGTGGAGCGGCTATCGAAAAGAAGGGTGGGAGAAACTCACTATATGCTGTTGACTATGCTGCACGGGTTGCAGACGAGTTAGGCGCAGACCTTGTTAAACTCAGTGTTCCTACGGATGACCCCAAGAGGAGAAGCGAGCAGCCAGCTCCATACGATAAGCTGGAGTTCTCCTATGAGGAAATGGTACGAAAGGTCATCAAAACCGCTGGGAAGACCAGAGTGATCTTCTCAGGAGGTAGCAAGCTAGATGATGAAGATCTGCTCTATCGTGCCAAAGTGTGCCTAGACGAAGGTGCAACGGGCCTGATATTTGGTCGAAATATGTGGCAAAGGCCGTGGGAGGAAGCCCTCGACATAACTCGCAAGATTAAGCAGTTGATGACTTCCTAATGGTCATTAAATGGTCCACTGGACACAATAACAATCTATATCGACATTATTATATGGATGGAGAATAGAAAATGTCATGAAAACAGGCTTGGCTTTCGAAGAATTGCCGAAAATCCTTTAACGAGGTTAAGTCGGGACCAAGCTGCAAGGGAGCAGTACTTCCACTAGAATAGGAGCGAGTTAGTAATGGTTGAAACCACAATAAGTGTCATCAAAGCTGACATTGGCTCATTGGCCGGGCATGTTGTCGTCCCAGACTTTCTCTTTGAACTTGCCCGAAAAGAGATGAAAGCTGCAGTTGAGAAGAAGATCATCAAAGATTTCCATGTGGCAAATGCTGGAGATGACCTTGAACTAATAATGACTCATCATAAGGGTGAGGGTAATGAAGAAGTCCACCGGCTGGCCTTTGAAACATTTATGAAAGGCACTGAACTAGCCCGCGAGAAAAAGATCTATGCAGCTGGTCAAGACATATTGTCTGACACGTTCAGTGGGAATGTAAAGGGCATGGGTCCCGGTTCTGCAGAGATGACTTTTGAAGAACGGAAATCCGATCCAGTGGCAGTGTTCATGGCGGACAAGACAGAGCCAGGAGCGTACAACTATCCTCTGTTCAGGATGTTTGCAGACCCGTTCAATACGGCTGGTCTAGTCATCGACCCCAACCTACACGATGGTTTTAGGTTTGTAATTCAGGACATCATGAAGGAAGTGCCATGCTTTATCGAGATGAAGTGTCCTGAGGAGATGTATGACGTACTCGCATTGCTGGGTAGTACGGGCAGGTACACAATCAAGAAGGTCTATCGTGCCGATGGTATGGTCTGTGCTTCTGTGAGTACTGACAAACTACATGCAATTGCTGGCAAGTACGTCGGCAAGGATGACCCAGTAGCTATTGTCCGTGCGCACTCTGGCCTTCCTGCAATGGGCGAAGTCCTTGAAGCCTTCACACTCCCTCATCTTGTTTCGGGATGGATGAGAGGCTCTCATGCGGGCCCGCTTCTCCCTGTTGGCAAGAAGGACTCAAGGTGCACACGGTTTGATGGTCCGCCACGTGTCCTTGGCCTTGGTTTTCAAGTGAGCAACGGGATGCTCCTCGGCCCAGTTGACCTGTTCGATGACGTTGCATTCGATATTACTCGACAACGCGGCATGGAGATAGCTGACTTCCTCCGACGACAGGGTCCGTTCCAGCCGCACAGGCTCTCAGAAGATGCTATGGAGTATACAACGCTCCCAAAGGTACTCGCGAGCTGTGAGAACCGATTCACGACTGAGGAGATAGTGCCAAAGGGGAAGGCGAAGGACGCCTCTGACTCAGCTGAATGATTCATACTATATGCGGGACAACATGTCCCGTATTTTTCACTCTTCTGGCATGCCTTCAGGGCACTCGCTTCCTACGGTACACCCTATAGGCACCGGCCTCTAGAATGACAATGGCAGCTATGCCACCCACGATGACAATTGGAACTACATAATTGGGTTCGGCTGTGGGTATCGCGCTTCCATTGAAGAAAATCACCCATGTTTCAGAGTAAGGACCGTATCCACTCCCATTCACCGCTCTGACTCGCCAATACCACACTTGGAGTTCCTGCATTGTCGGGTTCGCCTCCGGACTGAATTCTGTTACATTGAGACCTGTGCATACGAGCAGGAATTGGTCATCAAAAC
>CAYPUO010000044.1:0-7315 GCA_964413775.1 uncultured archaeon | reverse complement strand
CCGCTATTTCCAGGGTATAGTTCGTTGCACCCTGCACGGCAGACCAAGAAAAGCTCGGCCAAGTCTGAACATACACTGTCCCATTTGCTGGAGCAAGGAGAGTCGGGGCACTAGGCTGACCCAACATGAACTCGTTGGAGCACGGGATAGGTGGCTGAGAAAAGGCGGTTCCAACCAGAGGAAGGCTACTAGTGATTAGCATTGTCAATAATACAAGCGACCCTAATCGCGACAAGCACATCAATATTATGTCACCAGCAAGTCGAGAGACCTGCTCTCCTACGCATTGTCAATAGGCCGATTATGCATTTATGCCGTTCGCTTGATTATGTGATAGCCAAACTTGGTCTTCACTGGATCATTGGTCATCTGGCCTGGCTTAAGATCGAAGGCGGCTCTCTCGAACTCGGCTACCATCTGACCTTTTCCGAAGAATCCCAAATCGCCACCCTTCTTCTTTGAGGGGCATGTGCTATACAGCCTAGCCATTTCAGCAAAGCTCTTTCCTTCGCGTATTTTCGTGATTATCTCAAGTGCCTGACTGTGCTTCTCGACAAGAATATGACTTGCCCTAACTTGTCCGGATTTCCCTTTTGCCATTCTAGTACCTCTTTGATATTGTGATCGCTTCAAACAGCCACCTTCACCTACCAAGTTAAATCTGTCCAATCTGGTTGCAGTCGATGCCCTATTGAAATGGTTTTATCAGTAAAATGGCAATGATTAGTGTTTGAGAGGATGCAAGAAGATGAAAGCTAGTCTGTTCTACAAGCATGGTGAACCGGATGTCTTAGAGTACAAGGAATTTCCCACTCCCGTTCCATCTCCTAATCAGGTCCTAGTCGAAGTGAAAGCAGTGGCAATGAACCACCTCGACCTCTTCGTCAGAAAAGGCATTCCCGAGATGAAACTTGAGATGCCCCATATTCTTGGCAGTGATATTTCAGGGGTTGTCAAGGAGGTCGGGAGTTCTGCGGAGTTGGACATCGAGGAGAATGCAAAGGTTGTCGTCGATCCTGGTCTCTCCTGTGGGACATGCGAGTTCTGTAGAATGGGCCAGCATTCTCTCTGTCCGTCGTACAAAATCATTGGCGAGCATGTCCGGGGCGGCTATGCTGAGTACATCGCTGTCAATGCAGAGAACATCATTCCAGTCCCCAAAGAGAGCGGCCTTGATTTTGTGCAGGCCGCAGCAGCCCCTCTCACGTTTATGACCGCATGGAGGCTGTTAGTAACAAAGGGAGGGGTACATCCTGGTGACGATGTCTTGATTATAGGAATTGGTGGAGGTGTTGCTGTTGCAGCACTCCAGATAGCCAAGTTTGCTGGGGCTCGAGTCTTTGCGGTCAGCTCATCTGATACCAAACTAGAAAAGGCACGGTTGCTTGGTGCCGATTCTCTCATCAACCGCAACAACACGCCCGATTACCATAAGGAGGTATTCCGACTGACTAACGGGCGGGGTGTTGACATTGTACTTGATTCTGTAGGCCAGGCGACTTGGGAGAGGAGCCTGAAGAGTCTTCGAAAGGGCGGTAGACTTGTCACACCGGGCGCCACATCGGGTCCGATGGCTACCACCAATGTCAACCTTATCTTCTGGAAGCAGCTTGAGATACTTGGTAGCACGATGGGATCGCGGTCTGAGCTCCGCAGCGTCTTGAAACTAGTATGGGGTCAGCATCTTCATCCAGTAGTTGACCGAGTCTTTCCCTTGTCTGAAGCTGCCTCAGCACATCGATATCTAGAGAGCGCAGAGCAGTTCGGAAAAGTTGTTTTGAGACCATAGTCCGTCATTGATACTACAGGAATTGAGTACAAGTCCTACCTAGTATTACCCAGATACGCATTACAAGCAGACAATGTTTCATTACTCCATTTACGACCCATTGTAGTGGTGCAAAATGAGAGTAGTGACAATATGCATGCCTGAGTCGTATGTTGAAGGCGTAGACAAGCTCATCAAACAGGGGATGTACCCCAACAGGTCGGAAGTGATTCGTATTGCAATTAGAGACCTACTCGTTGATGAACTCTGGGGAGAACGGAGGCAGGCAAGTTCAAGTCCCCTGATTGCTCAGATTGAGCAGATAGCCTCCAAGGTTACTGAGATTATTCCAAAGAGCTCCCAGTAGTGGAGTACAACTGAATTACCTTTTTCTGCTGATGATTACTAGATTTCGCTTAGACGGGACCCAAACTGGCGAAAGCTAGAGTATCCGCACACATGGCACGGTGAAATCGCTATGATGAGAAAGATATTTGGTCGTA
Source organism: uncultured archaeon (assembly GCA_964413775.1). Taxonomy (GTDB): domain Archaea; phylum Asgardarchaeota; class Thorarchaeia; order Thorarchaeales; family Thorarchaeaceae; genus MP5-2226. Next base: position 5,044 of record CAYPUO010000044.1, on the reverse strand, counting down.
AGAAGGACGAAAAGAAAGAAGAAGCAGATGCAGAAGAGGTCGAAGCGAGTCCGGAAGACTCTGTTTCCATGGAGGATACCAGTGAGCCTGAAGCAGAAGTGGCTGCTCCTGCAGAACCTGAAGAAGTCGAAGATGCAGCAGATACAGCTCCATTGACTGGAGCCGGCACAACGATACCTTATCACGCAACCTTTCAGGACAGACTCAAGTATATGTTAACAGAAGACCCTTTTGCCTCTTCGATCGAGGCTCCGGATGAATTCAGCCTAGAGCTCATGGCAATGGGCGAACGATTCACTGTTGTGAAGAAATCGATGGGCGAGGTTGAGCTATCAACTGGCACTGCACCGGACGAAGATGTATTCATCCGGGTATCCAATGACGCCGTTTCTGAGTTATTAAGTGCAGCCAATTTCTCCGAGTTCTCAAAGCTGTACTTGAAATACTACAAGAATGCCGAACCTGGCAAGTTTGTCAAGATTGAACTACGCAAGCCAATAACAGAGCTGAATCGCAGAGGCTATGCAAGAATACCTGCCCTGAAGCTCCTTATCGGTGCTTCTAGGGCGTGAAACAAGCTTAATATTGTAGTGGACAGCTCCCAGACCTGTTGGAGCACTGATACTCTGCTCCATAGGACTGAGAAGGATGGTCAGCATAGAACTACCAGTCGTTGCAATAAATTTCAAGACATATGCCCAAGCAACCGGGGTGAGAGCTGTTTCACTGGCGAAGATATGTGAGAAGGTTGCTAAGGAGCATGGAGTGTCTATAGTAGTAGCTCCTCAGGTCCCAGACATATACAGAGTCGCACAAGAGGTTGATATTCCCGTATTCTCTCAGCACATGGACGGTGGTGAGCAAGGGAGGTTTACAGGACATGTTCTGGGTGAGGCATTGGTGGAGAGTGGCGCGGTAGGCACCCTGCTAAACCATTCAGAGAATCGGATGCTGCTTGCTGATATTGAAAATTCTGTAAGGAGAGCTGCAAAACTGGGTCTCTATACCATTGTATGTACCAATAATCCGATGGTCAGTGTTGCAGCAGCAAGCATAGAGCCAGATGCTGTTGCCGTTGAACCTCCTGAGTTAATTGGGTCTGGCATCTCCGTATCCCAGTCGCAGCCTGAAGTGATAACAGGCACCGTAAATCGTATTCGCGCAGTAAACAAGAGTGTAAAGATTCTGTGCGGTGCGGGCATTAGCACAGGTGTAGATGTAGAGGCGGCAATCAGACTTGGTTCACAGGGCGTACTTCTCGCTTCGGCTGTTGCGAAGTCAGACAAGCCAAGAGAAGTACTACTTGAACTCATCCAACCACTAACAAAGTAGGCTCGCTGGTAAGCACGACAAGTTGGTTTCCTACAATGAAAGTCGGCATGGAGTGTGCGCATTGTTTACTGGAGCGCGCCATCAATCAAGTGAAGCTGGCAACTGATGATCCTGCGCTGCAAATGGATGTTGTCACAGAAATGCTGCGTATGTTGGGTGACAAGTTCACGAAGGATTCCGTTCCAAGCCACATAGGGACTGATAGGGACTTACTTGTCCAAAGAATGACTGGAAGAGACCCATATGCTGAGATTAAGCAGCTCTCTAATTCAACAGCACTCTCAATCGCCCCAGAGCTGTTTAGCCTTGTAGATGCAGAAGCGAGCCCCGAACAACGGTTTCGGAAAGCGATTCTCATTGCCGCTGCTGCTAACTCGATTGAATTCGATGTTTCCGGGAGAGAGTTTAGTCTTGAGGAGCTTCGCACCATAATATCTCGTGTAGAATATGATCTTGCTGTCGACCAGATTGAAGAAGTCTATACACTGTGTCAGAATGCTTCCAGTATTGCTTATCTGATGGATAATGCTGGTGAAATTGTACTTGACACCATACTAATCCGTGAAGTCAAGCGTCTTGGTCCCAAGGTATATGCAGTTGTCAAGGGCGGACCTGTCCTCAATGACGCAACTATGACTGATGCCAATGAGGTTGGTCTGCGCAAGCACGTTGATGGAATCTACGATACCGGTGCTGCAGCAATAGGTGTGAATCCTGAGCGCAACTCGCCTGAATTCACGAGCTTGCTCCAGAGTGTGGATCTGATTATTGCCAAGGGCATGGGAAACTACGAATCAATGACAGAATTCAGTCTGCGTGTGCCTGTAGTCCATATCCTGAGGACAAAATGCCTGCCTGTGGCTAACCATGTGGGCTGCTCACGCGACAAGAATGTCGTCATGGTCAGGCGGACTTGATCCTATCATGCCATGTCTTCGGAGTACGACCTAAGCGCCCTAGTAATCGCATCTGTTTCTGAGTAGCCGACTTTTAATTCCGGGTATTCGAGGCTGAGCTGGTGTCTTAGCCTTCTCATGCCAGGTGCTTCTGTATTGAATGCACCTAATTCGAGGAGATTCAGACCATATGCTTGAGCCTCTAGTCTGTCTTCTGACCTCGCCTCCCCTACTATTATTGTCTTTATGTCATCTTGTGCCGCTTGAACTAGGAGATTCGGTGTCAGCAGACTTCCCGCCGCAATTAGAATTTTATCAACATTGTCATCAAGTGCGCCTGTGAAGAGAATGTTAGGCACTTCCAACTTGGACACAATATAGTTCACAAGTCCTGAGTGGTTCATTGTGCTAGGCGCTTGACTGACTCTGCCTACGGGAAGGAAATGTGTTTCACCCACCTTGGCCATATACTTCGAGGAGGTTGTCATATCTAGGGCATCTACCAGAGCATCAGACAATCCGCCATTCGCACTTATCCAGGCGCTTCCTATAATATACATTGAAATGTAGTTTTTAGATAGCAGTCTGACTCTCACTAGGTCAAGACCGGTCACTTGTTTCACAGGCCCAGTGAACATAGGTAGAAACGATATGATGAGGTTCGCCTTTTCTTGTGACGCCTTTGCAATGGTCCTTGCAGACGGATAGACGGTCACGATAATGCGGTTAATTGTTGTATTCGATTGTTCTTTTCTTACACTCGGACCGACTTCTATGTAGCCCTCTTGCCCTGGAATCTCAAGTTCTCTCGGTGCTATCACATCCAGATGTTTTAGTATGTCGATGAGAGTTGTCATAATGCATGCCGTCCATCATCTAATCTCTGACACAGATAGACAATCACCACTAGACCTTCAATACCTTCCTCTAAAGCGTTCCTGTTCAAAAAGAAAGAGGAGTAAGAGGGCGACGCCTCTTACTTACGGAACTTCATCACAATAACAACGAGAGCTACTATGGCAATTCCTGCACCCGCGACTATGACAAGAATCATTGGATCGATCTGCAGCCCTCCTCCTAAGAGATACGAGGACTGTTCGATTACATAGGAATTGCCTAGCGCATCATTCACTGTCACTGTGTAAGTCAGGTTTGTACCGCCTGCAAATGGTCCGAGAGTGACAGAATACTTGTCGATATTGAGAGTCATATTGGCAGTCGCACTGCCGCTTCCATCATCATACTCCACCGAGATTGATCTGATGTATTGTGCATCTCCCAGAGCCACAGGCAGCTGGAGTGTGAAATTATAGCCACCCTGTGTCTGTGCCGCTTCTGCTGTTACATTGGCCACGAACCCTCCTGCTGCGAGGAAAATCGGATGTATGTGCTGAGGAGCGTTGTAATCCTTCAGTGTGAAAAGTACACGGGCGTATCCCTCAGAACTTGCTGTTCCAGTGAAGTCCTCCGTGGTATCACTATCTGCACCTGCCTGAAGCGTAGCAAATGTCTGACCAATTGCTACTGCTCTCTCTTGGTATACTGTCGCATTGAGACTCACAGGAACGTTCAGATTATTTGTCAGAGTGAGTGAAACTTGAGCGCTCTGGTCCGATTGCATCACGCCAAGGCCATCTGCCACGACAGAAACATCAATTCCAAGCATGTATTCTGATGTCGCCATTGAACAGAGTGCTATCGCTCTTATTGGGTTCTGGTAGTACAATGCAGTTTCTGCTGTTTGGAGGTATGCCTCTGATAATCCAGCAGATGCTCCAGCATTCTTTGCTTGATTGATTACATTTTCTGCATTTTGAACTGCTGTCTTTGCCTCATCCCGGATTTCTAGGTAGCGGTCTACCCATACCTTATCACCCACAATAACACCGATGGGCTTGCAGAGTCCTACGACTCTTCTGTTGAGGACTGCATCAACAATGTCATTCTGTGAGAGTGTTCCATTCGGGCCCGAGGGGTTCTTTACGAAGATTGCATTCAGTGTCTGACCTACAAAGGCCGCATCATGGCCATCGCTTGCAGCTAGGAAGGGTCTGAAGTATGCAGACTCTCCTTCACCATAGGAATAGACATCATTTACAACCTCGAAGGCATCGTAGCCGTTGTAGTCGTAGTTTGTCCACGGCTCGATGTACTGCTGTCCAAGTAATGGGTGTGCGGACACTGCAATGCCTCCCTGAGCATGAACTGCTTCTACTCTGTCATGGCTATTACTTATCCAGATGTTCTGAGTCAGCGGAAAGCCAACTATATGGGGTCCATTTGAGAGTTCTGCACCAACAACAATCAGCGTGTCCTGCCCGTATGCGTCCACAATGGCCTTACACGCGAGTGCACCATTTATTCCAACATCAGCAGGAGTTTCCCAAGAGTGGTCAGTCATGACCATGAAGTCCAGTTGGGCGTTCAGTCCTGCAAGGACCATCTGGGCAGCAGTGCTCCTTCCATCACTATAGGTGGTATGATCGTGATAGAGACCTACGAACATCTGGTAGCCATCTAGGTCAGATTCCGATAGCGAAGGTCCGTTGCCCACGGTAAGCACATACTCATCGGGCACGACAACCATCCTCTCAGGATTTCCTACCAGCCAGTCAACAATGTTCAGTGACAGTTGCTGAGGGTCATCCGAACTGATCAAAAGGTTCTCGCCGCTGTAGTCCAGAAAAGGTCCCGCTCCACCAACAGCCACAATCTTTGCGGTCCCAACCTCCGCGACCGCAAGAAAGGCACCTCCCTTAACTGTGATGAGAGTTGTGGCGGGACTTGACACGGTAAGCGTACAGCTCTGTAGGAAG
>CAYPUO010000043.1:0-10647 GCA_964413775.1 uncultured archaeon | reverse complement strand
GCCTACAACGACACCTACAGGCACAGCTGCAAGGGAATTCATAGAAAACGCTCTCGCTTGGAATAGCCAGCCGTCGCTATTGCTTCGCTCTCTAACGAAAAATGAAGAGATCATCTGGGAGGGTGACCGTTTGACACTCACTGCTCTGATTACAAACCGTGAAGGACAAGGTGTCAATGATGTGACCGTGAGTGCATGGGTCAATTCCACCAAATTCGTAGTCACTGAGCTCGGTTCAGGCAGGTACCAGTTTGTTCTAAACGAATCATGGACCTCCGGCAGACCTGGGTATTACTCTGTTCGTTTGGTTGCAAGAGCTCCGGGATATGACACGCTATCGATTACGCTCTTGAACTTCTTCTTGATACGTATCTCACCTCTCCTGATGCTTCTCATTGGTTTTGGTGCCGTAATGGCCGTGGTTATCGCATGGCAATACAGGTCACATAAGCGAGGAGATTCTAGTCATGTAAAGACAAGAAAGAGGCAAGTCCAACAACATGAAACAAGAGAGGAGCGAAGACAGAGGGAGCTTGCCGATAAGGAGCGACAGCGCAAGACCGAGGAAGAGGACAAGAAATTCGATGCCAAGGAGTACTTCGGTGTTGATTGAAATGCGCAATTTATCGTGATTTTTTTCACTTTATACGGAAATTCTTTATAGAGTGAAAACAGAGAGCGTCATAGTGCCAACGGAGAGATGTATCAATGTCCAGTCGTGTAGATAGAATCAATTCTGCAATCAGGGATTTCGAAACTGTGCCTGGTGTTGAGGGTGCGGCATTAGTATCCTTGGACGGGCTCATGATATCGTCGGCTCTGCCCGAGAGCGAGCAAGAACGTGTTGCTGCGATAAGTGCTGCAATGCTTTCCCTTGGCGAGAAAGCAACTGGCGAGCTTGACCGAGGAAACCTATTGGAGATTTACGTAAAAGGCGACAAAGGCTATACACTCTTGACTTCTGTTGGCGATACAGCGCTCTTACTTGTTCTTGCAAAGGCTGATGCCCAGCTAGGCCTGATCTTCATGGACATGAAACGAATGGCTGCAAGTCTTTTGGACATCCTCTAGAGTAGTTTCTCCACCTGTCTTTTCAGACTCTCTGAGCAATGGCATCGACTATCCCCTTGGCTATATCTCGTTTTGATGCCAGAGGCAGTTTCAAGCTGTAGCCATTCTCTCCGACAATGATGACTTCATTGGTATCTGTTGCAAACGCAACTCCTTTTCTCTGTGCATCATTTGCAACAACTAGATTGCATACCCCCGACTGCATTTTCTGCCGAGCACTCTTCTCAAGCTCTTCATCGGTTACCCCTGACTCGACCTTGAAGCCGATGATGATTAGGTCCTTGTGCTTTGCTCTTACTGCATCGATGATCTTGGGTGTCGGAACGAAGTCTACAGAGAATGGCTCCCCCGAAGGCCGCTTTCTATCATCCTTTTCTGATGGCACATAGTCTAGAACTGCTGCAGACGAAATCAGCGCTATAGGCTTTAATGCCGCTACTTCTGAGAGCGTTGCGTCAAGCATCTCCTGTGTTGTTTCCACACGAGTAATCTTCGCTCCAGCAGGAGGTGTTTCAGAAACAGGACCAAGTATTAGAGATACACTCGCGCCTCTATTTAACAGCTCTCTGGCAATAGCAATTCCCATTTTTCCACTTGATGGATTAGTGATGAAACGGACTCTATCAATCCAGCCCCTTGTTGGGCCCGCAGTCAAAACAAAGTGCTTGTTAAGCAGGTCACGTGGCCCAAGCCTTCCGATTACACTATCGACAATAATCTTGACATCAGGGATCTTCGCTTTTGCCTCTTCCAGTTTCGGTTCAATGAACTCGACTCCCATCTTCTTCAGTTTCTCTATGTTCTCAATGACTGCAGGATGGTCGTACATTGAAACATGCATTGCAGGTACAATCATCAGTGGAATCGAAGCGCCCAACGCAGATGACGCAGTGGTAGTGACTGGAGTGTCGTCAATACCATTCGCAATCTTGCCAATTGTATTTGCAGTTGAAGGCGCGATTAATACCAGGTCCACATGTTCATCGTGCTTTCCTGCTAGTGTAACATGTTCTATTTGGCCTGTCAACTCCGTGACAACGGGATTACCAGTCGCCCACTCCATGAGATGCGGGTGGACGATTTTTTGGCTTGCATTGCTCATGACACAGAAAATGTCAGCTCCATGTCTCATGAGAGCTCGTGCAATCTGAGCGGACTCAACAGCCGCAACGCTGCCTGTTATGCACAGGGCAATCTTCTTGCCCTTCAGGACTGAGCTCTCGGTTCCAATAATCAGCTTTGAGGTGTGTGTCATGAACGAATCACAGAAATCTATGCGTATCCAATCACTTCTAAATCTATGCTTGTTCGATAACCAACTGAGGAAAGAATATATGAGCTGTTATCTTGTTGCTCCATGCCTATTATTGGCATCCTAGTGGAATTGCCGTCGATGGCATAGGAGATCCTTCCACTGGGGACAACGATAGTGTGTGCTTGGGTTAAGGAATCATGGTTCAGGCGGGTGCTAGTAGCGTGGCAATAACTTCTCAAATCACGGAGGCATGGATTTCAGATGGAGCCTGAGAAGGAGGCACGTTACCGAGCATATGAAAAGGTGATTTCCTCTTTTGGAACACCTACTCAATCACTGTTTGTCACAGACAGCGACAATGAAGTTGACACCTTCCAGAAAGACCTTAATGAGTTCTTGGTGAAGACCGGCCGGATGGAGGAGTACTCACGAGACCTACCCTACCACCTTGTAAGAATAGGCTATGACGGGGACATGCTGGATGATGTGTTCAGACTCGCAATCTCTGATGAAGCAAAGAATTTCGAGCCCGCAAAACTGGACCCTGCATCACTGTCATCAAAACAGTCGATTTTCCAGCATCTCTACAACACAATCTCAAAGGACAAGTGGCTTGTTATACATATAACGGAGTTTCCACTTGCATACTACTTCGAAACCACCGTTACCGTGGATGTTGAAGACTTGTCAGATATTATGGATTCTGGAGTCCATGATGAAACCATACATAGGTACCTCAATGACTTGAGAATTCAAGGATCGGAGGAGCATCGAAAGACATACAGTTTCTTCTATAGGATTAGTACCTCGCTCCTGATGGAGCTGTCCAATGCATTCCTTGTTGTTCCTACGGTTGGAATGAATCGCCACATGGTGGTGACGAGCTGGCGCACTCAGACTCTTCTGCTTGGTTTCAGTCCACTTACATGGTCTTCAGGAAGCTTCTCTGTGTACGACTTGAGCGGGCGCGATATTGATGCTAGGTGGGCGTATCCTGCTCGTCCATCTAATGATCCCCGCGTAAAGCAGTACACGAGACTGGTCCCGCTAGAGGAGGAGGAAAAGTGGGACGAGCAAGACGAACAGGAAGAGTGAACCAAGCAGAATTAACGAGATAATGCGTGCCCGTGTTCCTCTGAGCGCACGGGGAGTTTCACCACCCTGTGAATATATATATTATATACCACTATATATTATTCTGAGAACTATATGGCTATGTTTATAGACTCTTTCTGAGAGGTAGGCTCTGAAAAGGAAATTGGGCCTGCATATGAGAATCGCACGTGCATTTGTACCGGGCCACATAACGGGTCTCTTTTGTATCATGGATGACCCATCTGATCCCCTATACCGTGGTTCCCTTGGTGCGGGGTTTTCAATTGCAGCAGGTACTCAAACAACAGTCAAGGTGTCGGACAAAACAAGAGTGTCCAAGATAAGGACGATTTACAACAGCAACGCAATAGAAGCAGACGTAACAGAGATGGTGGTACAAAGGGTGTTGGAAGAGTATAATCAAATGCTGAGTGTGGATGTGATACACGACTCACAGCTTCCTATTGGCGTTGGCTATGGAGCGTCAGGGGCAGGCGCCCTTGGCACAGCTCTCTCACTCTCATCCCTTCTGGATCCCACCTTTGACTATACGAGAGCGGCACAACATGCCCATTGCGCAGAGGTGCTTAACCACACAGGCCTTGGAGATATCATTTCGCAGACGGTTGGCGGCATTGAGATACGGGCAAAGCCAGGAGCACCAGGCATTGGTTCAACCATCGGAGTAGATTACTCACAGGACGCTTCCATTGTCTTGGCGGGTTCTACAAGCCCGGCACTAAAGAGAGTCCTTACGACCCCTGAGTCGAAGCGCAGAATCAATCGCGCCAGTGAGGGACTGATTGACCGACTCATCGAACAACCAACGCTGGCTAACATTGTGGAGGCATCCAAGCAGTTTGCATCTGCGGCCGATTTGGAAACACCCAGGATTAAGACGGTTCTGGCCAACCTTTCATCATCCGGTTTCGACATGGCAAGTATGGTGATGCTAGGTGACTCTGTGTTCTGCATCTGCAGTCCCAATGATACTTCAAGCGTCACTGCAATTCTCAAGAGTTACTGGTCTTCGGAAGAGATTCTAGTCACTTCATTCAGCAGTTCCGGAGGGAGGGTACTCACATGACACACATTGCAATACCCGATGACCACCCTCGAAAAGTATCCCTGGAAACGCGTGAGAAGGTCATTGATGGGCATGATGCAGATGTCGTTGCTACAGCTGGTCTTCTGGCCCATGGACGTGGTGAGGCATTTGACTATTTCATAGGAGAGCAGACTACCGATATCGCTCGCGAAGCGGCACGAGCTGCAGTCGCTGCATTGTTAACTGCCAGACATCCAGTAATCAGTGTCAATGGAAATGCATGTGCTCTTGTTGCTGAGGAGCTCGTCCACCTATCTGAACTCACTGGAGCTCCACTTGAAATCAACCTTTTCTACTACATGGCTGAGCGGGAAAAGGCAATACTAAGAGCGCTAGAGGATGCTGGTGCAAGAGATGTGCTTGGGACTCATGATAGGCCATCTACTACCATTCCCGAATTGAGCAGTAATCGAAGAAAGGTGGATGCTGACGGTATTGCCATGGCAGATGTAGTGTTAGTTCCATTGGAGGACGGTGACCGCACGGAAGCGCTCCGCAGGATTGGCAAGTTCGTTATAACAATTGATCTGAATCCTATCAGTCGAACAGCAGTCTATTCCAACATTGCGATTGTGGACAACATCGTCCGTGCTATTCCCCTTATGGTCGATTACGCTGAAGATCTAAGAAAACGCAGTCATGATGAGCTAGTTTCAGTAGTCAATGACTTCGACAATCAGCACAACATTCGGGCAATGTTACAGCTGATGATTTCCAGATTAGAGAGTATGACTGAGAAGACGGTTGAAGAGCTACAGGAGGATAAATGATGCATATTGTTGTAATGGGTGCAGGCGCCATTGGTTGTCTCTATGGTGGAATCCTATCTCTTGCGAGCCCCGAAACAGTCACCCTTGTTGGTCGAGACCCGATGGTGGAGGCCGTAACAAAGAACGGTCTTCATATAGATGGTGTGCTGGGAACCCATACCGTACAGGTGCAGGCCACAACTGACCCATCTACAATCTCGTCAGCTGACATAGTGATGATTACAACAAAGACATACGATACACTCGAAGCTGCGAAGTCAATCAGGCATCTACTGGACAGAGGTGCCTATATTGTCATAGTCCAGAATGGCATAGGAACAGAGCTTGCAGTTGCTGATGCACTAAAGACTACTCGAGTGATGCGTGCAACAACCTGTATGGGCGCCCTGATACCGACTCCGGGAACAGTACACATCACAGGTCGTGGACTTACAGAGATCGGATCGCACTATGAAGAGAACATGGACATGGTCTTGAAGCTTGCAGAAGTGCTTCAGGCTGCTGGCTTTAATGTAAGGACTTCTGACAACATAGAAGGTGTTGTCTGGACCAAGACAATAGTCAACTGCGGAATTAATCCAATTGGCGCGCTTACTGGGATGACAAACGGTGAAGTACATTCAAATCTGAGTCTCAGACGACTTGTGATTAGACTAGTCGAGGAAACAGCCTCTGTTGCGGAAGCTATGGGCATCAAGCTTACAACCGAGGACCCTGTTCGGTACACTCTTGGTACTGCTAAAGCAACCTCTGCAAACGTGAATTCCATGCTCCAAGACATACGCCTGAAGAAGCGAACAGAGATTGATGCAATTACAGGCGCGGTGATACTCATGGCGCGGAAATTAGGGATTGAAACTCCCGTTAGTGAATCTGTCTATGCTTTGATCAAGGCTATCGAGTCAACGTATCTTGAGGAGCGCGAAGATACTGACGAGGCGATTTCAATGGCTGTTGAGCAGCTCATGAGTCTCATAGATTCACATTAAACCAGTCCCTAGCTATCGTGAAGGATGAGGTGGCTGCGCGCGTGGCATTTTCTCTGACAGGATCCATGTGACCAGGTAAGGCCACATTGAAGTCTGAGAGTTCTGAGAGGCGCTTTAGCGAGGCTACTATCTTTCTTGGGTTTCCCGTAGGAAAATCCACTCGACCGAAGCTACCTCCCGAGAACATTGTGTCCCCGGTGAAGACGATGCCTTCATTCTCAAGGTGATAGCAAACGCTTCCTGATGAATGCCCTGGGGTGTGTAGTACTCTGAGCGCAAAGTCACCTATCTCGATGATATCCCCTTCCTGAATAACTCCTTCGATATTCAGCTGAGGAATTTCAGCACCAAAGGTGTCTGCCAAGGTGAGCTGCATGTCACCAGCATTGATTAGGTCCGCCTCTTCCTTGTGTAGATAGATTTTCGGAGACGATTCGTCGGTGATATGACTGATGCCCCCGATATGATCAACATGCGAATGGGTCAGAAGGATATCTGTGATGTCCTCTAATCCAATTCCCAGCTTCAAGAGCGCACTCCGGGTTTCTGCATGAAAGATTCCTGTCCCTGTGTCAACCAGTGCCTTTTCTTTTCCTCCATCAATGAGGCCAATGTTTGAATCAAAACTCCTGCTGACCAAAACGCATACCCCTGGGCATATCGTTTCAAACATGGTCTTTCATCCCATGGCACCCAGAAGTGTGTCAATCTCAGTTCTCGTATTGTAGAAGTGGGGAGAGATTCTGAGCCGTCCATTTCTTACAGAGCAATGGATGTTGCTCTTCTCGAGCTTCTTTTGAACAGCATCAACATGGTCTGGAGAGCATGACACAATAGCCGATCTGCTCTTGTCCTCAAACTTGTAATAGCCAATTCCTTTTTCTGAAAGCTGCTCTCGCAGATAGTCTGCAGTATTCAGTGCAGCTCGTTCTCGTTCTTTGCCGGGGATTTGAAGGAGTATATCGAGGGACTTGTCAAATCCAGCATAAGCAACCATAGCTGGCGACCCCACATCGAATTTAGTAGCGTCCCTTGCAGGCGTTCTCTGGCGGAATGAGAAATCTTCTGTGTCTTCGACTCCCCACCAGCCCATATATCTGGGCCTGAGGTCATCAATGATTCTATTGCTGACAAATACAAAACCGGCACCAATTGGCCCAATAAGCCATTTTGCTGCTTGAGCTGCTGCGAAGTCCACTCCAATTGCGGGCAGGTCAATATCCAGACAGCCTGCGGCTTGGATTATATCCACAGCAAGAAGAGCGTCATGTTCATGCACGATTTTCGCAAGCTCAGGGATGGCAACACGATATCCTGATCCAAACTGGACCATACTGACAGCCACCACACGCGTATTGCTGTCTATCAGCTGCTCGAAATCATCAATCTGTAGACCACCTGCTTCGGATTGAACAACTCTCAGCTCAGCATTGTATATTCTAGATGCATTTTGCCAAGGCACATAGTTTGCAGGGAATTCAAGGTCACAGATAACGATATTTGAATTATCTGGGTACTCAATACTATGGGCTAAGGCATTCAGTCCCTCCGATGTATTCGGTGCGAATCCATAATCTGATGCTTGACCCCCTAGGAGTCTGGCAAGTTTCGAGCGGATTCCCTTGAAAGTCGACAGTGTTTCTTCGAAGCTGCCTAGCGCTTCGGTCCTGTTGTCAAGGTAAATCTTCATGGCTTCTACTGTGGGTCTTGGGGGAATGCCGGTAGAGGCACTGTTCAGGTACACCATTCTCTTCAGCGAGGGGAAGTTGGTTTCGATGAAACCCCGATCAATTCCTTGTGTCATATCACCCGAATTGGTGTGATAATGGCTGATAAAGTTCACTGATTACACTCCCCTAAAGTTTAAGTCAAGCTAGCGCTAGGTAAATTTGGAGAGAGAGGCTTGTCTTTATTCAGAAGGTTTCGCAGGAAACGCAAAGATTCAGAAGGAGCAGAAAGCAAGCTAGCCTCGGCTCCGGCTGAAGCTCCTGTGGAGCGAAAGGCAATAGTTTCTCCAATCCCAGATACCCAACCAAGTAGTTCTGATGGCTTGCCTTCTCCTCGCCCCGATGGGCGACTATTCGCTTCTTCGGCAGAGCTAAGGGTTGACCGTGAAGAAACAATGAGTTATGCTAAGGATGCACGGATTGGCAGTCATAGCACCTCCGAGATAGTCCCGGGGAAGCTGTTGAAGCGTGACGATCAAGGACGTATTCACATCAAGATAGTCTTTTACGGTCCTTCGCTGTCAGGCAAGACAACTGCATTGCGATGGCTTTTTGCCAATGTAAGGTCCCTATCAAAGGGTCGGCTGGTAGAGATAGCTGATGAACTTGGACGGACAACATTCTTTGATTTTGTCCCTGTAACAGCAAGTGAAAAAATCATATTTGACATCTTCACTGTGGCGGGCCAGCGTCGTCATGCGAGGGCAAGAATTTCTGTTCTCCGAGACGCCGATGGCATTATCTTTATGGCTGACTCTCGACCCGAAATGATGATTGAGAATCTTGCCTCTCTCGAGGAATTGAAGATCGCACTCGGCACTGATAGGTATTCAAGTATGCCAATTGTTGTTGCTTTGAACAAACGGGATCTTCCCAATGCGCTACCAGTGGACTACATGATTCAAATGCTTGATCTTGAAGCCTATCCACTATTCTCGACAATCGCAACGGAGGGCAAGGATCTTCTCCGTATGTTCCAGCGAATCCTTCGTGATGCCCTCATCTTCAAAGTGGGCATCTAAGGCTCCCCACTAAGTGGGAGTTTATCCTTCTCCAGATTCTCAATGAGGTCCACAAGCTCATCTGCTGCCTGTTTCATTATCAGTTGTCCCTTTTCCTTTGTGGCTTTCCTAGGGTCCCCGTACATGGCATTTGGCAGGAGTTCTCTTCTATACTGAGCTGACACAATCCTGAACTGTGTTATAACGCGTGCACTCTTTGCACTCTCCATTGTGACAAGATTCGGAGCGACGTGCATGACTTCCGATGTTTCGTCCTCAGCTGCGTGTCCTTCGGGTGTTTCTAATACGATGCCTCTTGCACTACCAGCGAGGTCTCTCCACCAGTTTATTATTACAACTACGCGTTCGCCCTTTTCGGTTGCTAGCTTTGCAGCGGTTTCGATATGTCCCGAGTTACCACCATGCCCATTCAATGCAACAATGTACTTGATTCCTTGTTTGAAGGTTCCTTTCATGATGTTCATATAGAGATTCACAAGCGTGCTCGGCTCTACAGAAATGGTGCCCTCAAACTGATTGAAGACCCAGCTATCTCCGTAGGTAACGGGGGGAAGTATCAGTGCATTGGTCCTCTCAGCGATGGATTTCGCTAGGAAGGACGGGAGTATGTTATCGGTGCCGAGAGGAAGGTGATTTCCATGCGCCTCCAATGCACCGGTCAACAGCACCGCAACACGAGTCTTTTCCAGTGCACGGATGAAGTCCAGGTGCGACAACTCTTGCCAGTATGGCATCTTAATCACACAAGTCAGACCAGCGGAGATTAATTAATCCACTGATAATGATGATGGCCTACCGAAAAGGTAATTAAACGACTTGGATAGGGCGTGGTCTAGAGCCCCGTGGTGTAGCGGTCAATCATCAGCGGTCCTGGAGTCTGAGAGCTGACCGTGCTCTTCGGCGGAAAACCCGCTGGACCCAGGTTCGAGTCCTGGCGGGGCTACCACTCTCTTTGTTGTGCACACATGTGACTCTTCTAGATGGTGAGAGCAGCCGATTGTGGTGTAAGGATATGATAGGACTGTCTTGAGTTCCCATGCTGACTGGCTATCATTTGAATGCACCGACATGCTAGAACGATTCCTGCAAGGAAGTTTCGAAGTCTAGATGGAAAGTGACATGTGTTTTGTATCCAGAATCGTCATTCCGGTTACGATTTATGGCAGTTAGGATTATCTGGAGCATTGCTCGATTTTTGGACAGCTTTGACTCTTTATACAATGAACTATACATTTATAGGCAGTGTTTTACTCAAATATGAGTGTGACAGGTGACCCGTAACTGGATTTTCATATCGAGTTCCTGTTGCTTTGTCTGCGTCCCCCTCCCGGCGGCGATCAACAGGATGCGGGTCCTGTCAACCTTTTTCATGTGAAGCCGCTTCTCCAAAGCTATCGATGACAATCTTCTTATCTTCTTAGTCAGTCGATTCTATGGTTGTGTTCGGTATGGAAAAAAAAGAGCTCGGCTGGGATGACTTCTGGGCTGACCTTTTCCGGGTGCGGCATCGGAGATCAATCCCAGGGATTCAGCATTATGATGGGCTTGTTGTAGACTTCTGTACAGAAACACTCAATCTAAAGAGAGGAGACGAGGTACTCGATATTGCC
>CAYPUO010000042.1:289-10856 GCA_964413775.1 uncultured archaeon | reverse complement strand
TACAGTAGAGAGGATTGAGATTATTCGGCAGCTCAGGCAAGGCAAGTTTGACGTGTTGGTCGGCATCAACCTGCTGCGGGAAGGGCTTGACCTGCCTGAGGTCGCTCTCGTGGCAATTATGGATGCGGATAAAGAAGGGTTCTTGAGGACTGATTGGGCACTCATTCAGACGATGGGCAGAGCTGCCCGTAACTCCGATGGACGGGTGCTGCTCTATGCAGACCACACATCCGATGCAATGCAGGCAGCAATCAACGAGACCAATCGTCGGAGAGAATATCAGATTGAGTATAACGAGGCACACAACATCACACCCACATCGATTTCAAAACATGTCTATGATATCGCACAAGGAATCAAGTCCAGAGAAGATATCAAGCAGACCAAGCTTGAGGAGTTCGATCCACTCGAGGTCGAAGAGATGATGGACTATGTCATTGACCTCGAAGAGAAGATGAAAGAGGCTGCTAGCAACCTAGAGTTTGAGAAGGCAGCCAAGTTGCGTGACCAGATTGCAGCAATAAGGAAGAAGATCGAGGGAACACCTACATGAATGCATCCAGCAGCAAGAAGAGTCAAGCAGTGGACGAAGATAGTCCAAAGTCTATAGTGGTTGTTGGGGCTGCTGAGCATAACCTTCGAAATATCAATGTTGAGATTCCTAAGAACAGCCTGACCGTTGTCACGGGTGTGAGTGGCTCAGGCAAGTCTTCGTTGGTCTTCGATACTATATTTGCTGAAGGCCAGAGACGGTTTGTGGAGTCCCTGTCTCCGTACGCCAGGCAATTCTTGGGCATGTTGGAAAAGCCCAAAGTCGACTTCATGTCTGGTCTGTCGCCCTCCATATCTATTGATCAGAAGAGTGTTGGCAGGAATCCTCGCTCAACTGTTGGAACAATTACTGAGATCTATGACTTCTTGCGACTGCTCTATGCTCGAGTTGGTGAACCTCACTGTCCCTCATGTGGAAAGAAGATCGAGCCGCAGACGGCCCAGCAGATTGTAGACAGAGTGCTGCAGCTTGATGAGGGTACCAAGATTATGATTATGGCCCCGATTGTCAGGGGCCGAAAAGGCGAATATCGTAAAGAGTTCAGAGATCTCATGAGGAAGGGATTCATTCGGGCACGCGTTGATGGTGAGCTCAAAGAACTTGAAGAGGGTATGTCATTAGATCGCTACTTCGAACACACCATTGAAGTAGTGATTGACAGGCTCGTTGTCAAGGAGTCTGAGAGAGGTCGGATATCTGAAGCTGTGGAGGCTGCCCTTGACATGGCCGAGCGGGTGGTCACCATTGCCAAGGATGATGGCGACATCACACTCTCTGAGAAGTTCGCTTGCATTGACTGCGGCATTAGTCTGCCGGAAATGGAGCCACGAATATTCTCTTGGAATACTCCACAGGGGGCATGTCCTCAATGCACAGGAATAGGTACAATCAGGGAGTTCGACCCTGACCTTTTCATAAGTGACCCCAACCGCTCCATAAGGGAGGGTCTCTTCCTCACGGAGGAGTGGAAAGCCAAGCGAATGATATCAGGACATTATGATAGAATCCTGAAGAAGTACGGATTCACCGTCGATACTCCTTGGAAAGATATGACTGAGAAGCAGAGGCATGTCCTTCTATATGGTTCAGAAAAAGATTTCTTTGAGTTCACATGGGAGAGCGAGAACTCGGAATATGAGTCGCGGTGGAAGGGCACTTTCAAGAGACCCTTCGAGGGGTGGCTTCAGCGGTCGCAGAGGCTCTACAAGAAGACGAAGTCGGAGTGGCGGAGGAAAGAGATCGAGAAGTTCATGTCTGAACAGAAGTGTCCCCTCTGCAATGGTGGTCGTCTAAGAAAAGAAGCTATGGCAGTCACTCTAAACGGACTCACTATCTCCCAGCTCGATGAGATGTCCATCAAAGAGCTCAGGGATTTCTTTGATACTCTGATTGTGGACCCTCGGATGGAACCCGTGGCACGACCCATCCTCAGGGAGATTCAGGGCAGAATAGGATTCCTTGAGGAGGTTGGTCTGGACTATCTTACACTGAACAGAACGGCCCCAACACTTGCAGGTGGTGAAGCACAGAGGATTCGTCTTGCAAGTCAGATTGGCTCGAACCTCGTTGGGGTGACCTACGTCTGCGATGAGCCGTCCATCGGTCTTCACGCGCGGGACAACCTGCGACTACTGGCGTCCCTAAAGAAACTCCGAGATGTTGGAAACACTGTGCTTGTTGTCGAGCATGACGAAGAGACAATGCTGAATTCAGACTACATTGTTGACCTTGGTCCCGGAGCTGGCTCTGAAGGCGGAGCAGTAGTCGTAGCTGGTACCCTTGAGGAGATTCTGAAGTCAAAGAAGTCAATCACTGGCAAGTATCTCCGAGGAGAGGCGAAGATTCCAGTTCCTAAGAAACGTAGAAAGCCAAATGGACGCTATATTGAAGTCAAGGGCGCCAGACATCACAACCTCAAGAACTTGGATGTAAGAATTCCTCTCGGTCTCTTCATTGCAGTGACAGGCGTTTCCGGAAGTGGGAAGTCCAGTCTGGTGGTGGAGACCCTCCAGCGAGAGCTCTCTCGTAGATTCCACCATGCTGAGGCAACACCCGGAAAGCATGATAGCATTGAAGGTGTGGATCAGTTGGACAAGGTGATTGTCATCGACCAGAGTCCTATCGGCCGAACGCCTAGGTCAAACCCTGCAACCTATGTAGGTCTCTGGAGTCCTCTGAGGGACCTTTTCGCTTCACTCCCTGAATCCAAGATACGCGGCTACAGACCCGGTAGGTTCAGTTTCAATGTGAAGGGTGGTCGCTGTGAGAAGTGTCGCGGTGCAGGCGTTGAGGTCATCGAGATGCAGTTCCTCCCTCCAGTGCAAGTCACCTGTACTGAGTGCAAGGGTCGTCGCTACAACAAGGAAACTCTGCAGGTGAGGTTCAAAGGTAAGAACATTGCAGATATCTTGGCGATGCGTATTGATGAAGCTCTGGGATTCTTTGAAGGCATCCCCTCTGTCTATAGACGTCTGAAGACACTGTGTGACGTAGGAATGGGCTATGTCCAGCTGGGACAGCCGGCAACTATTCTGAGCGGCGGAGAGGCCCAGCGGATAAAACTGAGCAAGTTTCTCTCTCGTCCTGCAACAGGTCAGACGCTAATCTTACTTGATGAACCAACCACAGGTCTTCACTTCTTTGACATCAAGAAGCTTCTGGAAGTTCTCCACCGGCTAGTCGACCTGGGAAATACGGTCTTGGTAATCGAGCATCAGCTCGATGTCGTTAAGACTGCAGACTGGGTGATTGATCTTGGACCTGAAGGTGGCGATGATGGTGGTTACCTAGTAGCTGAAGGAACGCCTGAATCGATTGCTGAGAACAAGAAGTCCTACACGGGCAAGTACTTGGGTCCACTCCTCAATGGTGAACCTGTTTCATCGACCGGATCTTCCGAAGGAGGCCGGGCGTGATGGTTGGCTATATCTCAGTTCGCGGTGCGGAGGAGCACAACCTCAAGCACGTTGACGTTGATATTCCGCGGGACCGTCTTGTGGTTGTCACTGGCCCCTCGGGTAGCGGAAAGAGCACCCTGGTATTCGACACCATCTTTGCTGAGGGACAACGCCGCTACGTTGAGTCACTTTCATCTTATGCCCGACGGTTTCTGGGGCGGCTCGACAAACCGAAAGTTCAGAAGATTACAGGACTGCCTCCGGCAATATCCATTGAGCAGAAGGGCAGGACAAAGAATCCCAGGAGTACGGTTGGGACAAGTACTGAGCTGCATGACTACCTTAGGCTTCTATACGCTAACATCGGCATACCTCACTGTGTGAAGTGTAAGAAACCAATGGAGCAGCTGACTCCCGAGTCAGCAGCGCGGCTTCTACTCCATGAGAATGGAGGACAACGGATCCATATCCTAGCTCCGATTGTCAGAGATGAGGCAGGCAAGCACGACGAGATACTTGCCAATCAGTTGAGCAATGGCTTTGCAAGAGTGCGGCTTGATGGATCTATTGAGGAGATAGACGGACTTGAGATTGATGGGCGAAGGAAACACAACATGGAAGTGGTGGTTGACCGCATTGAACTTGCTCAGAAGAACCGTGAGCGTTTGATTGGCTCTCTTGAAACGGCGCTTGAGGTCGGCGAAGGCGTCGCTATTGTTGAACGAGAGGGTCTCGAAGACCTCACATTTGCTAGTCAGCTCATGTGTCCGTACTGCGGGATACAATATGAAAAGCTGGGTCCGAAAGCGTTCTCGTATAACAGGCCCGATGGTGCCTGTCCCGAATGCAACGGACTTGGTGTCACCATGGATATCAATCCTGAGCTCGTAATATATGACGACGAACTCACTTCTTGGGACTTGGCCCACAAGGCGTTCATGGGTAGAAAGTGGCTACTAAGACGCATTGACGCTCTTGCCGACGCTGTGCCTGACTTTGATCCATACATACCTTTCAAACAGCTCCCAGAAAGCGCAAAAGAGCTCTTCTTGTGGGGGCGTCCAAGAGTGACAATCTCTTTCACTACCGAGAGTGAGACATCCCGATGGGAAGTGACACGAAAGTGGACGGGTGTTGTGCCATGGCGGCGTGCCACATTCGAGAAGGGGAACAAGAGTGACAAGGCATGGTACCGATATATGGCACAGCAGATTGGCGAGCGATATGCTTCTCGCACAACGTGCCAGAGTTGTGGCGGTCGCAAGCTCAAGCCTGAAGCACTTGCCGTTACCGTGGGCGGGAAGTCGATTGACACTCTTACTTCAATGACAATAGAAGATGCGTACGATTTCTTTCAAGCTATTCAACTCAGCGAGAGAGATCAGAAAATCGCGGAGCTGGTCCTGAAGGAAATAAAGGCGAGATTGAAGTTTCTAATGTCGGTTGGACTTGAGTACCTTAATCTAGACCGACTCTCGATGACACTCAGTGGAGGTGAGAGCCAACGAATAAGACTGGCAACTCAGATTGGCTCTGCGCTTACTGGTGTTCTATACTGTCTGGATGAACCCTCAATAGGACTTCATCCCCGTGACATTCACAGACTGATTGAAACCTTCTACAACCTGCGTAGCTTGGGAAACACGGTCGTCGTTATAGAGCACGACCGGGACACCATCGAGGCCGCTGACTACATCGTAGATCTGGGTCCGTTTGCGGGTGTACATGGTGGCGAAGTCGTAACAGATGGACCTCCCCAAGAGGTTCTTTCCAACAACGAATCACTTACTGCACAGTACCTCTCGGGTTCGAAACAGATACCTGTGCCCCAACGTCGGCGGAGTGGAAATGGACAGTCTATCATTCTGAGAGGCGCCTCGCAGAACAATCTGAAAGGGATTGATGTCGAGTTTCCACTTGGCAAGTTCATTTGTGTTACCGGGGTGTCAGGCAGTGGAAAAAGCAGCCTCCTGAACGAAACGCTATACAAGGCTCTTGCGCGTCGAATGAATGGCTCATCTGGACTTCCTGGTAAGTTCGCTTCACTTGAAGGCGTAGAGAACATTGACAGGTTAGTCCTTGTGGATCAATCTCCTATTGGCCGGACACCTCGCTCAAATCCGGCGACCTATACCAAGGTCTTCGGCGAGATACGGAATCTCTTTGCAATGATGCCTGAGGCGAAGGCGAGAGGATACACCGCAGGGCGATTCAGCTTTAATACACGCGAAGGAAGATGTGCGAAATGTCGGGGCAGTGGTGTGCTACAGGTTGAAATGCACTTCATGAGCGATGTCTTCATCCAGTGCGATGTATGCAAGGGCAAGCGGTTTGACCGAGAAACCCTTGAAGTCCTTTACAAGGGGAGGAACATCACACAGGTGCTAGAGATGACAATCGATGAGGCCCTCTACTTCTTCAATGAAATCCCAAAGATCAAGGACAAACTTCAGACTCTTGCGGATGTTGGGCTAGGCTACATACAACTAGGGCAACCTGCAACCACGCTGAGTGGTGGCGAGGCTCAGAGGATGAAACTAGCCGCCGAGCTCTCACGGCGCGCAACCGGGAATACACTATACATCTTGGATGAGCCAACAACAGGTCTCTCTGCCTCAGACGTACACACGCTGCTGAGAGTGATTAACAGACTGCTGGAGGCAGGGAATACAATCATCATGATTGAGCATAACCTTGAGGTCGTTAAGACGGCCGACCATTTGATTGATTTGGGACCTGAAGGCGGAGACAAGGGCGGAAAGATTGTAGCGACCGGCACTCCTGAGGAAGTCGCTGACATCGCAGCATCCTATACGGGCAATTATCTGCGTTCTGCATTATATGGTCCAAATGTTAAGTATGAATAGACTACTTTAGAAGGCGAATTTCCTATATGTCTGAGGTACTTATTGTACTGTCGAATCGTTGTGTTCAAATGGTGCTGACGAAAATATCCTGTTACGAAATGACGATTATGGGATGAAAAATGTCTGATATTGCCAAGCTTGTGAGGGACCTCCCCCTTCAGCCAGGGGTATACCTCTGGAAGGATGAGAAGGGTCAGATCCTCTACATAGGAAAGGCAAAGGAACTGAGAAAGCGAGTGAGCTCGTATCTCCGTAATCACTCAGACAGACGGACATGGGAATTAATGCATCAAGCTCAGGACTTGGAAACCTTTGTGACTAATACCGAACGGGAGGCGCTAATCCTTGAGGCATCTCTCATCAAGAAACACCAGCCTAAGTACAATCGAGCACTGAAGGATGATCGGCGGCATGCGTGGATAAGAGTTGACCTTGGTTGTGAAAAGCCCAGCTTCATTATAACTCGTGATGTGAAGAAGGATGGCGCTCGCTACTTTGGCCCATACCGAAGCACAAAGCGACTTGAGAAATTCCTAGATACGGTGAGGAAGTTCATACCTGTCGCCACATGTCCTGACCCCTCCCGAGAAAAGCGTGAATGCATGGACTACTACCTTGAGCGGTCTGCTGGCATCTGCAAGGATCACATTCCAATAGCGAGCTATCGCATACTGGTTGAGCAGATGTGTCTTTTTCTAGATGGTAAGTCCGAAGAGCTCACCGAGATGATTGAGCAGGAAATGAAGAGCGCCTCAGCCAATCTCGAGTTTGAGAAGGCAGCTGAACTCAGGGATCGGCTCACGGACATAGAGACAATAATGAGCCGTCAGAAGATTATCGATACTGGCGGGATATCGAGGGATGTCCTCGGGATTGCGAGGACAGAGGAGGCAGCGCTCATTGAGATGATACTAATCAGGGGCGGGCGCCTTATTGGACAGGACAATTTCTACTTCGAAGAGAATATGGACTCGTCTGATGCTGACATCCTTACCACTTTCATCGAGCAGTTCTACTTCATGCTACCAAAGGTTCCCGCGGAAATCCTCCTGCCATCAACGATACCGGAAATGGAACAGTTGTCTCTGTGGCTTGCAGAGACAGCTGACACATCAGTAAGCATAGTTGCCCCTGACCAAGGAAAGAGGCAGGAACTTGTCGAAATGGCTAACAAGAATGCCTACCGCCAGCTACGAAAGATTCTCGTACTTGGCGAAAGCAAGGATGAGATAGTCAGCGAGGGAGTGAAGGAACTCAAGACGGTTCTTGGTCTTTCGCGTGCTCCAATGCATATTGAGGGCTTTGATATCGCAAACATACAGGGAACAGACCCGACAGGATCATGTGTAGTGTTTGAGAATGGAGTACCAAACAACAAGCGTTATCGCATGTTCAAGATTCGCTCGAAGAAGACTCCTGATGATTACGCCATGATGTATGAAGTCATCCACAGACTGTACAGAAGCAGGCTTGAGGAGGGAAAGCAGCTTCCCGATTTGATTATTGTTGACGGAGGAAAAGGACAACTCAATGTTGCGCTGAAAGCTCTGGGCGAGCTGGGCCTTGACTACCTCTCTGTTGCAGGTATTGCAAAACAGGAAGAGATTCTTTTCACTCGCGACAATCTGGATGGGCTTGTGCTAGATCTGGACTCTGATGCTCTTCATCTTGTACAGAATATCAGAGATGAGGCACACAGATTCGCACAGAAGTACCATCACAAACTAAGAGAAAAGAGATTCAGTGGATCAATCCTTGAGGATGCACCAGGCATCGGGCCGAAGCGTCGCAAAGCCCTCTTGCTAGCATTCGGAAGCTATGATCGCGTTCGTCGAGCTTCTGTTGAGCAGATTGCGAAGGTTGATGGCATGAACGAGAAGAGTGCGGCATCGCTGAAAACTTGGATTGACAGTGAGGATCCACTCTAGTTTCCTTTTTATGCTAAATCGAAGAAAAGATATGTTAGTTTGTTACAAGAGGAAACGCAATGACTATCCGAGTGCTATTTACCGTTATGTCGAAACCGGGCAAGTCCGATACTATTATGAATAAACTCAGGGCTCAGAAGGAAGTAATAGAAGCTAATACAATCTCCGACGGTAAGTTTGATGTTATTGCGTGGATAGGCGTTCCTTCACTTGATGATTATAGGGGTTTCATTGAAAAAATTGCCGAAATCCCTGAGATTGATGATTTCGAGTCTTTCATCACTGTTGACAACTAGGGCGCCATGTTTCCGTTCATGATACTGACATACTTCTTGTTTTTCCTTCCGCCGTAAAGCCCGTAGACTATTAGGCCAAAGAGTGTCAGAATGCCCCCGAGCACAAGCGTTCCAAAATGCAAGCTTGGTACTAGTAATATGCATGTGGTGACTCCAAGAATTGGAATTAGTGGAAAATAGGGGGCCTTGAACGTTCCAGGCACACTCAACTTCTTGTGATGAAGCATGATTACAGATGCATTCACAATCGATAGACCCACGAGATAACCAAAATCGGATAGTGAGGCTACAAGTGTCACATCTCCTGGAAGTGCAAAGACACTAACTAGGATAAGAGTTGAAACGAGCGCTGGAATTGGTGTTTTCAGCTTTGGGTGGACTCTGTCAAGGAATGCAGGGAAGTATCGATCCCGACCCATTGAATAGGCGACTCTTGCAGAGGCAAGAAATGTAGCATTAAGAGCTGCGTAATTGGAAGCTGCCATACCAGCCAGTCCGATATACGAGGCAGCAGGTCCGAGCATGAATCCATAGACATCTGCAATTGGTGTATTCGAGTTCTGGATCTTTGTGTATTTCGTGGCTCCAACAAGAATAAGCGATGCCGCCATATAGACTGTCGTCGCAATTACAAGAGTCAGAAGTATAGCTCTTGGAATATTCCTTGCTGGATCCTTGATTTCCTCAGACGCAGTAGTAATGAGTTCGAATCCCACGAAACTGATGTAGATGAAAGAAACAGCTGTCATGAATTGTGGGATACCAACGAAATCAGGGATAAAGGGCGTTAGATTTTGTGGCTGAATGAAGAACAGCCCCACGAATATGAAACCAAAGAGTACAACTGATTGGGCGATGTTGAGTAGTCCGAGAACCCCCGAAACTCCTTTGATGCTGACCAGGTTTGTGATGAAGGTTACCAAGATTATGACTACTGCAATCATGCCAACAGTTGTGCCAGTTGCTCCTGCTATGAAGAATGCAATTGTGTGGGCAACCGCCAGAGCGTAGAGACCACAGGCAACGATGTTGCCAATGAACAGGAACCAGCCTGTCAGGAATCCGGGAAAGCCACCAAAAGTCCCCGCCGCAAATGTATAACCTCCTCCCTGCCTAGGGATTGAGCAAGAGAGCTCTGCGTAGTTGATGGCTGTAAAGACTGTCAGCAGTCCAGTAGCAAGATAAGCGATGATAAGTGCGGGTCCGACCATGCCAGCTGCAGTTCCGGAGATAACATAGATGCCGCCTCCGAGCATGGCGCCCAGTCCGATGTTCGTTGCGCCGATGAGTCCCAGTCGTCTTGCGAACTTGCCGTCTTGACGCTCATCGGTGAAGGACTCGACCAAAACTAACACCCGCTATTTCGTGGTAAGTGAATGAATTGTGTACCCATTGTCCCCCAAAAATGGCCCCTTTTGAAGGTATCTGCTGGGTCAAGAATCAGGGTTTTTTATTCATTACCCCGAAGTTTAAATGGGAATAAGATGCGCTCCACGGTAGAGGACTCTTCGGAGTTCGATAAAGAAGTGACCTAAGATGATCTGGAAGGTAACTGACGCTTGTACAGCTTGTGGGACTTGTGCTGATGTTTGTCCTGTCGACCCCACTCTCTACGTGGTCGGAGAGACATCTGTCTATCAAGTCGACCGTGCTGATGAGTGCACTGAGTGCTACGCCTGTGTGGATACATGCCCTGAGGGTGCAATCGTGGAGGGCTAGACTCAACGCACCGTCTTCTATTCTCTCAGTCGATTTCATCCTCCTGGTGAAGATTCTTACAGGAATGGGCGTTTCTTGTTTTTTTGTGCATTACCCCGAAGTTTAAATGCTGGAGTGAACCGCACCACAAATGCAGAACTCTCTTTAGAGTCTTAAGAAGAAGTGATTCTGAATGATTTGGAAGGTAACTGATGCTTGTACAGGAGAAGGAACTTGTGCCGATGTCTGTCCCGTCGACCCAACACTGTATGTGATTGAAAACGACAAATCCATCTATCAAGTCGACCGTGCTGATGAGTGCACTGAG
>CAYPUO010000042.1:0-279 GCA_964413775.1 uncultured archaeon | reverse complement strand
GTGCTATGCCTGTGTAGATTCGTGCCCTGAAGGCGCAATCGTAGAAGGCTAGACCCAGAGAACAAAGACCCCTGTCAGCTCAAAGGTTGACAGGAACTCGACAAGGGGGTCATGCCATGCATGGAAATGGCCTCCTGTCGTTGATGCTATTTCTTTTCGTTTTTGTTTACCTGACCTTGTACGGTTCACCTAGGATTGCATCGAAGATTTCCTTCAATGACTCATCGACAAGCACGACTCTTATGTTGGCAATTGCATTTCTCTTTGGGTCGTAATCTC